>JARRLT010000342.1:2493-2977 GCA_037386725.1 Promethearchaeota archaeon | reverse complement strand
CTAATATATTTGTTATAAGCAGTCTTGTAACTTGTCGGAAGACTAGAAGTGATGGCACACCCTAAGCGACATGAATCACAGAAATCAAAACCATCTCTTTTTTTCATAAATTCTCTTACTTCTTTTGATTGATAAATATCTTTTATAGAATATCTTGTTGTATCAAAGCTTTTTATTGGATTTATTTTGCATGGATAATCAATCATACCATCATGCCTAATAAAGAGATAAGCTTCTGCTACATGACACCGCAATATATTTTGAAATTTTGGATTTCCTCCAAATCCTCCAAGCTCAATAATCTCTACACTTGAGTAATCAGTTAAGAGATTTTTATATTTCTTTCTCAAAGTTCTTATAAATTCTGCCCAAAGTTTTATATTTGGAATTAAATCCCTGATATGTGATACCTTATAAACTTTTCCTTTGTACTGTCTTATTATATCTTCACATGGATAGAGTTCAATCGAACAATTCATTGATT
>JARRLT010000342.1:0-2486 GCA_037386725.1 Promethearchaeota archaeon | reverse complement strand
TTTCATAACGTTCGTACTAATAATGACATTTTTTCCTAATTTATTTGCTAATTTAATCGTCTCTATAGCTCTATCGTATACTTTTATACCTCGCAATTGATTATGCAACTCGGGAATAGGAAAATCTAATGATAAAAGTATATAATCTAAGCCCCTTAATCCATTATTTTTCAGGAGCTTTGGTAATAAATATCCATTAGATGCTAATCCCGTTATTAGGTTTTTCACTTCTCCTGCGTAATGAATTAATTTGGGTAAATCTTTTCTTAATGTAGGTTCGCCTCCAGTAAAAGAAATAGACATAATGCCCATCTCAGCAATTTGATCGATTAAATTGATGATATGGTCCGTTGACATCTCTTTTTTGGTATATATGGATTCTAGACTATGAATTGAACAAAATTCACACTTCGCATTGCATTTAAGAGTAATTTCTATTTGTGAAGAATAGGGTATTTTCCTATTGGTGAAATTATTCAAAAGGAAATTTCTAACATACCCATACCAATTAATGCGTACCAGATTATTTTACACCGAAATTAAATATCTATTAAATGATAATGTCAAGGATCTTTAAAATCTATTTAGATTGCTATATAAATTAAAAATTTATAAAACTATTTTTTTAGAATAAATTCATAGTTATGTATGAAAGAGGATTTTAGATCGCGATTTGCAAAACGTAGAGAAAGTTTTCTTGCAGGAGAATTTAAAACACCTTTCAAACAGATTTTAAGTTACTTATGGGATTATAAAAGAATATTTATTGTTATGACAATTTTAGGATTAATTCAATCCGCACTTTTTTTATCCATGCCCTTATTTTTAGCACCTATCTTGGATATTCTTGTAAATCCGGCAGGTTTTTTGGAAAAAGTTTTACCATTATTCATAGCAATGATAACTATTCAAATTATAACCGCTGTACTATTTGGTATTAGAATTTATGTCAATCGATGGATTGGTGCCAATGTTATATTTAACATAAGAAATGATATCTTTCTTACTCTTCAAAAAATGAGTTTTGGATGGTTTGACAAACGCAATACAGGAGAACTGATTTCTCGGACAACAAGCGATGTAAATCTTCTTAAGGACTTTTTAAGTAACAGCTTACAATTATTTATACGTCAAATTGCGACCTTTATATTGAGCTTTGTAGTTCTTTTTATTATAAATTTTGAATTGGCAGTTTATATTTGTATAATTAGCCCTGCTTTATTTTACACTCTTTATCTATTTAGAAAGAAGATTAGACCAGTCTTTAGAAGATCGAGGGAAACTTATGCTAATTTAACGGATGTTATTCAAGAGAATATACAAGGAGTACAAGTTGTGAAATCTTTTGCTAGAGAGGGGTATGAAGTTAAAAAATTTTCAAAAACTAACGACCAATATTATGATGATTCTTTAAAGATCATTAAGCTTCAGACCACTTTTGACCCTATAGTTTATCTAATAGATAATATAGCTTTTCTTATTACTCTTTTAGTTGGTGGTTTATTAGTTTTTGGAAATCGAATGTCATTTGGGGATCTTTTTGCATTTGTTTTAGTATTAAACTTTTCTGTAGAACCCTTATATTTTTTGGCTCGATTTTTAGCAAATATGCCTCAGATTACAGAAACATCAGAAAGATTGGTTAATATTTTGAATTCAGAAGTATTGGTCAAGGAAAAAGAAGACGCAATTGAGATACCTTCGATAGATGGAAAAATTGTGTTTGAAAATGTTTATTTTAGATATGACACAACAGATAAAGAACAAGGTGAAAATGATTATTATGTGTTAAAAGATATAAACCTAGAAATTAATCCGGGAGAAACAATTGCTATTTTAGGTGCTACCGGTTCTGGAAAATCAACCTTAATTAAATTAATACCAAGATTTTATGATGTATCTAAGGGTAGAATAACAATTAATGGTATAGACATTCGAGATGTAACATTTAAATCATTACGAAAACAAATTGGGTATGTATCTCAAGATAGAATTCTATTTTCAAGAACACTTAAAGATAATATTGCTTTTGGAGAGAGAAAAATTGGTCAATTAGATGTTGAAGAAGCTGCGAGAATTGCAAATATAGATGATTTTATTAAATCTCAACTTCCGGATAATTATAATACCAAAGTTGGAGAGAGAGGAGTTACTTTATCAGGTGGACAGAAGCAGAGAGTTACAATAGCAAGAGCTCTTGCAGTAAAACCACGAATTCTCCTTTTAGATGATTGTTTCTCTTCTATTGATGTTGATACAGAATTCAAAATTCAAAGGTTATTAAGAAATGTTATTAAAAATTCGACAACTTTTATGATAACCCAAAGAATGAGTACAGTTCGCCATGCAGATAAAATAATTGTTTTAGATAATGGATGTATATCTCAATTTGGAAGCCATCATGAATTAATAAATCAAACCGAAGGGATATATAGGAAGTTATATAAAACCTTAAAGGTAGAAGAGAGGGCATAAAATGAATCTTT
>JARRLT010000341.1:0-2500 GCA_037386725.1 Promethearchaeota archaeon | reverse complement strand
TTAACCCAGCCGGTAACCGGCCCCGCAACAATTCCCAAAATTAAAAGTAGCAATATTGAGGGTAGATGCAACCGCCAAGCTAGCCATTGAGCCAACATGCCAAAAAGAATAATTACACCAAGTCCAATCAAAAATTGTTCAGACAAATTTACCTCACTTCATTTTCGCTATAAATGCATTTTTTGATAAAATTAATCCAAAATAATATTAAATAAAAAAATAATTTAAAATAAATATTAATTTGAATAATTATAGTGACAATCTAAACCGAATAATAAAATCAAGACAAAAAGCCCGTGATAAAATCGCAGGCTTTTCCGGTTCTGAGGATTTAAGGTAGGATTTATTTGTTGGGCATTTGGAAAGCAATGAATAAATTAGCATTCCCGCGTTGCACATAAAATAAAACAGTATCACCAGCTTCAACATCATTCATAACCGATGCAAATTGCTTAACTGATTCTATAACACTGCGGTTCAGCTTTACTACAACATCACCTTCTTTTAAATGTTGGGCAGGTTTACCTTCTTCTTGATAATACCCTTTTCCTCCTGTAACAAGAAGAATTTGTCCTCCTGGGTGAGCATGCCAACTATTTCTTGCTTTTGGTTCGAATGTAACGTTATATACAGGACAATTAAATTCTGGATCATATACTAACATTGCGACCCAAGCATTACCAGTAAAGTGATTTTTTAATGGTCCTTCAACTTTTCTTCCTTTCGGAAATATGATACTTTCACTTAAATTATTATTTTTCATTTTTATCACTTTCATCATAATATTTATCTGGGGTGACCCATCAGTCATCCTTAAATTATATGACTTATCAGTCACATTTAAATCTTCCTATTTCAAAATATTAATAGGAAAGATTATAAAAAGTAAAGTATTTAAAAATATTAGTGACTCTTGAGTCATCTTAGAGTGAAACTATTATATGGTAAAAACAAAAAAGCGAAGTGAGGAAATACTCTCAGAAGCTCTTAAATTATTTGTTGAAAATGGATATCACCAAACGCGAACATCTGATATAGCAAAAAGAGTTGGTATTGCTAAAGGAACGCTATTTAATTATTTCAAAACAAAAGAGGATCTTCTAAATACACTCTATTTGGAATCTAAGCGAGAAGTCTATAAGATTATGTATGAGCCGATCCAATTAGAAGACCATTTATACACTCAGTTCAAGAAAATATGGACAGCTTTTGTTCGGTGGGGGATTAAAAACTATTTAAAAATACTATTTATCCTCCAAATGCAAGATTCTCCAATCATTGATGAGAAAGTTAAGAATGAGATAGATTCTAAAAATCAAAGATTAATGGATATGCATCAACAAGGAATTGAGCAAGGATTATTTAAGGAAGTTCCTATTAAGATTGCCGTAAAATTGTTTTTTGGGGGGATGATTACTACAATTATATATCTCGTTAAATTTGAACCTAATGCATCAGATGAAAAGATAGGAACTATTTCAAATCAAGTTTTTGAAAACTTCCTATATGGAGCACGAAAATAAGGAAAAGAGAGCGAAAAAGCCATGGAAAATAAGATTAAATTTAAAAAGACCCTCATCATTCCTTTGGAGTGTTTGCGGATAGATATATAATATGAAGCATTTGGGATAGAAAAATAGATCTTAGATATTTAGATAAAAATAAATAACCAAGAATTGAAGGAAATTAAAATGCAAATCAGTATTCAAGTAAATGGCAATTCAACGGTCTTTGAACTCAATAATAGCCAAGCTGCCAAAGATTTCTACGAACAGTTACCTTTAACGATTACCATTGAAAATTACGGCAACAATGAAAAAATCTTTTATCCACCAAAAAAACTTCATACAGCTGATACACCCTTGGCAAATGCAAAGTTTGGAACGCTTGCATATTATGCGCCATGGGGAGACGTAGTAATGTTTTATGATAGCTTTGGTTCTGCGAGCGGTTTATATGATTTAGGAAATGTTATATCAGGTGGAGAGCATATCAAAAACATGTCGGGTACAATACAGATCAAGAAAGTAACAAATAGAGATAAAATTTGAACGCAATAAAAAGTAATAAAAATATAATATAATGTATCAAATTCAATTATTTCCATTTATTTTCAAATAAAAAGTTCAACTAAAAGTTCTGTATCATTTGACCGAGCATTTAGTTTGAAAATTCACTTAACCAGAATAAAGATAATTTTACTTGATTTTACATTTAATAAACCTAATGAACTTTTTTTATCTGCTAAATATTAATCATTTTAAAGAAAAATTTAGAGTTAACTAATTATTTAATCAAAATACTTATAGTGTAATTAGATACAACCTATTTGTGAGTAGAAGATAATTAATTTTTTCTTTTTTGCCCTAAATTTACATCCTTTATTCGTTTAGCTGTTTCATCTACCATTTCTATTAATTTTTTTCTAAATAAGTTTTCCATTTTATAAATTTCATATATTATTAATTCTAAAATATCAGTAGCTGTTTTAAACATCTCT
>JARRLT010000340.1:0-3740 GCA_037386725.1 Promethearchaeota archaeon | reverse complement strand
AAAAAAAGGTGTAATTTAGGAATATTTCCAAATATTTTTTTACTCCTAATGAATAAGAAGATTTTTTCTGCTTAAATGACCTAATCATATCAATAATGATTGTTAGAGAGGTAGAAGAAGGGAGAATCTAAATTACGAATATTCAAGAGTAAAAAAATTTATGATTCAATCAATCTCTCTAAAAGTTTTTGAATCTATAATATTATTATTTAATATAGTTAAATTATCTTTTATCCATTCCAATTATGCCAAAGAATCAAAATAAGAAAAGAAAAGTTAAACCTAAAAAGGAACTAAATATCTCAGAAAAAAATGAGAAAGATTTCACTGATAAAGCTTTAATAAATGACAAAAAATTGAAAAGAGAAGAGAGTAAGCAATCTAAAGAAGAAAAGCCTGTATTATTAAAAGCAGAAGCGTATAAAACAATTATTTTATATGCTAGCCGTTATGCAAATAAATCTATACCGAAAGAAGAATGGAAAGAAATCTATGGGGTTTTAATTGGTTATATAGATCAAGATTTCGTTCATATTGAAAAAGCGGAAGCTTTAACTTTCGGTCATGCAACAGATGTAAAGCTTGATGTGAGACATTATGGTTTTATAGAAGAAATAGAGAATAGTTTATATAAAGAAGATAAAGGAAGATTTATTGTAGGATGGTTTCATTCTCATCCGGGTTTAGGTCTATTCTTTTCCTATATTGATTTAATCAATCATTTAGGATTTCAAGGTAAAAATCCAGACGCCATAGGGTTGGTTTTTGATCACACATTATTAGGAAAAAAGAAAGAAGAAAAAATTGAAGGAACTGAACACAGTATTACAAAATATGAAACAGGATTCGAAATTTATCGTTTAACAGATTCTTCTATGGATGTTAACGATCCCGCTTATGATACAAATTATCATAAAGTAGATTGCATAATAAAGGGATTAAATAAATTCTTTTTTGCTAATGTTTTATCAGAACTATCAGCTTTAGTATCTGCTGGTAAGCCGCTTCAATCAGCTTTTCGTGAAGATTTTCGAATTGAATCAAATCCATCAGTTTCAGAAGAAAGGGATGAATTTAAAAATAAAAGAAAAAGATTTGAGAATGAAAGTGATTTTTTAACAGAGAATACTGAATTCTTACAGGAAATTCCTTTAGAAGAGGATATTAATTTCAATTCTGAAAACCTTTTCTATGAAGATTATTATGATGCCAACAGCAGAAAAGCAGAAGAAATTCGGAATAAGGCTGAGGAGCTAATATATAAGGGAAATAAATCATTTGAAAATGGAGATGCTTTTTCAGGAGTTGAAAAATATAGAGAAGGAATTCAAATATATAAAGATATAAAAAACTATGATCGTGTTTTAGAACTATTAAAAAGTGTCTCTGAAAAGTGCTTATCTAATAATCATTTAGTGTTAGCTGAAGAATTTTCAGATAAATTATTCAATTTAGCTGAACAATTAAATAACTTATTTTATATGGGAGAAGCACATTACTTATCGGGCTTCACAAAAATTAAACAAGATAATCAAGACCAATTGATGGAGGCATTAGGAAAAATAAGAGATGCAGCAGTTATTTTTGTAAATGTTGAAGATTATGTTGGTGCTGCTACATGTTTCCAAAGAATTGCAAATATATATCAATATAAACTGAATATGATTGATAATGCTGTTTTATTTTATACTGCTGCTATTGAAAATTATAATAATGGTTTTAAAAAGAGCTATCCTTTAAGGAAATCATTATGGGGTAAACCAGAAGTACTAAAACAAAAGATAATCGAATTAAGAGATCTTGTTGAAGAATTACTACCTTTAATAGAAAATAGAAAAATTAAAAAGAAAGTCATTAAAGACTTAAGAGCAATTTCTTATAATTTTTAGAAATAATAATTAATTTCTCTATTTAGATTTTTAATTAAAATTAAATTTTAAGAATCATTAATTTAATTACTATTTTTGGTGATTTCAAACCGTGCCAAGACGTAAAACAAAAATAAAATATTCCCGGAAGCACGCATGTAAATATTTGACTCCGAAAGGTGATATTTCAAATAGCTTGCAAACGCTCTGTTATTGTCCAGAAAGAGATTTGGTACTTGGAACAAAGGCATATGTCTGCCAAGTCTGTGATCTATACAGTCAAACCAATAAAAAAATCTCAGAAGTATATCAAGAAAGTAAAAAAGAAGCAGAGAAAAAAATAAAAGAAAGAGAAATGGAGCTGGAAGAATTTAAAATATCTGACGTCAAAGATGAAGAAGAAATAGATTTATCTTTTGATGAATTCGAAGAGGAGGAAGAATTTACCACTCGCTTTGAAAAAAGAAAAGCTGATAAGGGAGACCTTGAATCAGAAGAATTTGCTGAAGTTGAGTGTCCATTTTGCGGAGAGCTTTTTGATGACCTAAGATCTCATATCCCAAATTGTGAGTTTGCTCCAGAGGATGTAGAACCCGAAGATTATATCGCTGATTCTTCCAAGAAGGAAAGTTCTGCTGATACCATCAACTGTCCATACTGTGGAAAAGAGTACAAGCGTCTAAGTCGTCATTTACCTCATTGCGACAATAGACCCGAAAATGCTGACGAAGAAAAAGAACAACTATACATGGATGGCAAAATCGATAAAGATGAATTATTAAGTTCATAAGAATATGTCACGTAAGGAAAACATATATTACTGCCAACCTGTTTTTCGGCCACCCTCAGAAGCGAGATCCTTATTGATTCAATTAACTGAAGGTTGTACATTTAGATGCGATTTTTGTGTTTCTAATTTGAGAAAACAATTTAAAGTTAGAAATCTTGAAGATGTTAAAAAGGATATTGATATCGCAAAACAAATTTATGGTGCAAATGTCCGATTAATTTATTTTTTAGATGGGATAGCAATGGTTACCCCGTTCGTACATGTACTCAATATTACAGAGTATGCTCATAGCATATTTCCTAAGCTTGAAAGGTGTGGAGCATATTCTCATGCAAAAGACATATTAAAAAAGACAGACACTCAGCTTAGCGATCTTTCTGATGCTGGTTTAAAAATAGCATATATTGGATTTGAATCAGGATATAATCTTTTGCTAGAGAAAGTTCATAAGCATGCCACTAAAGAAGATTATATCAATGCAGCAAAGAAGTTGATGAAGGCTAATATCACATTATCTGCAACCTTTATAAATGGCGTAGGTGGAGCTAATAATCCCGATTTATCACGTAACCATGCGATACAATCCGCAGATCTAGTAAATAAAATTTGTCCCGAGGATGATCGAATTTGGTATATTGCCTTCTTATCACTTATGATCCCTCAAGGAACAGAAATTTATAAGCAGAAAGAAAAAGGAGAATTTAAAAGTATGAATGCAAAGGGGATCCTTCGAGAATTAAAAATTTTTATTGAACACATTGATTTTGTGAATAAAAAGGCAAATTGTGTATTCCGAAGTAATCATGCAAGTAATTACTTACCATTAAAAGGAGTATTAGAAAAAGATAAAGGTAAAATTTTAGATATTATTGAGTATGGTTTACAAAATGAAGATACATTAAGACCAGAATTTTACCGTGGTTTGTAAGGAATTTAAAATAAAGTTTAAATTATGATTTCACGAGATATTAAAATATAACCAAGATTTATCTTTTACTTTAAATTTTGCTTAATATAATTAGCAGATAAACTACATAGATTTTGTTGGTAAAAATTGGACACACCTGTAATTGGAGTACAAT
>JARRLT010000339.1:0-3902 GCA_037386725.1 Promethearchaeota archaeon | reverse complement strand
CTCCATTTTTAAGGGCTTTTTTAACGAGATTATAGGCATGAACATTACGTTCAGGTAAATTACTGCCCCACACCACAATTAATTTGGTTTGATGATTAATGAGTTGAAAAGGATTGGTAAGTGAAGAGAGACCAAACATCTGCTCAAGAGCATTTACCCCCGCTTCATTGCATATCCCTCCAGTCGTTATAGTTGCTCCTAACTTATTAAAAAATCGTAGAGGACTCAATTTTGAGATAAGACCGAAATTACCGGCATAATAACTTCCAACAATAGATTCAGGTCCAAATTGATTAAGAACTTCTAAAAATTTTTGAGATATTTTTTATAATTCAGAAATCCATAGGGTCTATAAATAATTCTTAAGTCTTTAATTTCTCTTTCCATCGAATTAAAAGACTTATATAGAGATAAGACCATTTCTGGATTACCTTCTATAGGAATAACCTTTTTAGGTAATTTTTGGATAAGGGATTGAGAAAATTGTTGTATTCTTAAGTTCGATTGATTTTCGAAATTAAAATCTTCATAAGATACCAATTCAATCAAATTTTTATTACCTGAATTTCCCTTTTTTAATGTGAGAACAATAGGATAAGCAGAAACTCCTTTAAATAGATTAATATTTGAAAGATTGATTATATTTTTGACTTGGCAAGAATTCAAAATAAATTCTCTAACTTTTGAGCCATATTCGGCTGAAAGAAATTTATTTTGTAGGATAAAAGAAAGTAATGAATTAGAATCTTTTAAAAGGCCTATCGATTTCTCAATAAACAAGATTGAGAGATCAAACAACTTATAAGCTGATTTAAATTCATTATAAAGTATTTTTTTATACTTTTTATCCGAAATCTTTTTATTTTCTACATAGGGAGGGTTTCCGATTACTATATCAAATTTTTGAGTTCCAAAACTTCTTAATAAAAAATCTGAGTTATAAATATTCAATTTAATATCTTTTTGCTCAATTAAGTCATTTAAGATTTGGAAATTAAGAATTTTTGCATCATTAAGATTCCATTCATCTTGGAATAGCCATTTTAATAGTTTTATTTTTGTAATAATACATGATTTTTCATCGATATCAAATCCATATAAATTGTATTTAATGATCTCCTTTTTCAAGGTGGAAATATTTCGTGAGGGATTTAATTCTTTTTTAATTTTCAACAACAATTTAGATATATATAACAAAAACCTACCTGTTCCCACAGAGGGATCCAAGATTTTAATAGTTTTTAGTTTGTTTTTTAGAGCCCTTTTTCTTTTACTGACAGTAAATGATTTGACAATCTGAGGGATATCTAAATTGCTTGGATATACTTCCATATCAGGAAAGAATTCTTTAAAATACCAAAAAATGACGTTTTTAATCATAGAGATGATTAACTTATTTGTTTTCCATAAAGTTTTATAAAATATATAAAATCTTGATTTATTATTTGGTAGTTTAATTTACTTTCTTAATAAATATTCTTTAACCAAACCATTTAAAAAAGTTCTAATAAATCTATCCTATATAGCTTAATTAATATTGGTATATAGAGTTATTAACAAAGATGTTTGATAAATTTCATCTCGAAAAATTAATAATAAAACCTAAAAAGATTAACAATTTAAATTTTGATGAAATCTCAGAGATTATAAATACAGCTAATAAAATTTTTAGAAAGGAAAACCTTATCTTAAAATTACATAATTCTAACAAGAACTCTGAGATTTTTGTAATAGGTGATATCCACGGAAATTTAGAAAGTCTAATTGACATAATTGAAGAGATTAAAACTAGAAATCCTAAATATGTAATATTTTTAGGAGATATTGTTGATCGAGGAGATAAGCAGATAGAATGCTTGATATTCGTTTTATCTCTAAAAATTATGGAACCCAATAGGTATTTTATTTTAAGAGGGAATCATGAAACTCTTCAAATGAACCAGTATTATGGATTTTATGAAGTCTTTATTAATAAATATGGAAATGATGACAAGTTTAGAACTATCTTAAATATGTATGAATCTCTGCCAATTGCGTCAATAATAAATCATAAGGTTATATGTGTGCATGGAGGAGTTCCAGAGGATATGCATATTCTCTCAAGAATGGATGATTTTAAATTGAATGAACTAAACAACTCAATCAAGGAGAGTATTCAAAATGGAATCTATCAACTTATTTGGAATGATCCAAAAGAGAATATAAGTGGTTTTTCAGATAGTTTTCGAGGTCCAGGTATAAAATTTTACGGAAATGATGTTTTTCAAGACTTTTTAGAAATGAATAATTTAGAAGGAATGATTAGAGGACATGAATGTTTTCCAGAAGGATATAGGTGGTTTTTTAATAAAAAGTTACTCTCTATATTTTCTTCAGCTAATTATCGTGGATATGCCTCACCAAATCCAGCTTCTTATGCTATTATAAAAGATGATAAAATTCAGGTAGAATTACTATAATTAATAAAATCTAATAACTCAATAAAAGTTGAAATTATAGTATTTGGAAAAATATTATGGCATTTACGAGAATTTTACTTGTTTTCACTGAGATTTAAATTACCTATCTTCTTATGTTTTAATTTATTCCCTATGATAAACTATGACTAAAAATAATTGTCTTTCTGGTCCAAAATACTGCCCCAATTGCGGAAAAGAATTATCTCCAATTGCTAAAATATGTAAATTTTGTGGCGAAAGACTGGAAAGTCCTGAATTTACTAAAAAGGATAGAAAGTAAGATTCTAAGCAAATCATTTAATCTTAATTATTAAATAGTGAACTATTATAAATTCCTAATATTTTTTATCCAATTCTCTAATTATTCATTCTTTCTTAATAAGTAAGAATAAAAGATAATATTTTTTGATTCTAAATATCTGTTCTGCTTTCTAAGTTGAAATTAGTAATAACAAGATTTTTAGATATTTCTATACCAGCTACTTATGCTCGCTACTTTGGATCCCCCTCAGGTGCCATTTACGACATGACGCCCTATATAAATAACTTTGGATGCACTCGCCTTAAAATGAGGACCCCTATTAAAAATTTACTCCAATCCAAATTTGTCCACAGGGTTTTTGGGGGGCTTCTAGCTGGAATTCAAGTAAATGATATTATATTGGGAGGCTTAATAATGGATGGGAATGCCCGCTATAAACTTTAAGTCTAAACTAAATTTTTTATTCAATTTATTTATATTAATCTGAAATTGATTTCATGGCATTTAGAATATTCTTATGGAAGATTAAACATAAATTTAATCTCAATTTGAGTTTTGGATCTATTAAATTTAAATCTGAAGGTTTTTTAGAGACAGGGAGTGATTTGTGATAAAAAAATAGAAATTTCAGATCCTAAATTATTTATACTTAAAAGTCTAATTTATTAATAATAGACATTTTGTAATTATTCAGAAATCTAGGTATAAAATATGCAAATAAAAATTAATATAATAGTCAAATTTGTGTTTTTACTTTTCCTCTTTTCCGGAATAACAGTTGGAATTTTACCTGTTTTTTACCAAAAAGGATTCTACAATGTAAATAACCATAATACGTCTAATTTAAATCTTATCTATTCAAATAGAATTAACTTTTATAGACTTTCTCAAAATACTAATGTAGATGTTAATGAAACTATCTCTCTTTCAACTAATATTAAAACCTATTTAGAATATGATTTTATGTCTAAATCCTATTATGATCAAACTCATAAAATTTCAGCTACATTTTATATTATTGGAATTAATAATACGATAACAATCGATGTAACAAAAGATGATAGGGTATCACGAATGCAGTCGGGTTTTCCCCCAGTAATCTCTATTTCAACAATCGACTCTATTAAGGTAAGTCTTGAACACAAAAAAAGCCATACTAGCTCTAGTTATTTAATTAATAC
>JARRLT010000338.1:0-4526 GCA_037386725.1 Promethearchaeota archaeon | reverse complement strand
TTTCTCTTTAGGTCTATTATCAAAAGAATTGAAATTGTCCATGTGAAAATGGTACCTAGAAAATTAAATAAAAAACTAAGATGCATCGTAGCATATAATAAAACAAATCCAATGAAAAAATAATTAAGGGCAAAGATGATTTTAAAGATCTTAGTGCCTACTTCTTTCGATACTTTAAAAGAAATGAGGATACTTATAACCAATAATGGTATAAAAATTATTGGCAACATTATTGAAAAAGGATATAGATCTAAGTTAATCTTCATATATCCTTCCATAATATGCGAATTAGTATAACTATAAATATAGGAAGTCATATCCGTTATTTAAATTAGAAATATTTTAAGTCCCCCTAAATCGATTTAAGGGAACTATTCGAATATATTCTCCCCACTTCATTGTTTCTTTGTATATGTATTTCTCTTCTCTTAGTATTCTCAAAATGATGAAGAAGATGAAGAAATAAAATAAAGAATTAACATTCACACGATAATTTTTACTTTTATCTTTCTTACTCTTTAAATCTCCAATTCTATTAGAATTGAATATTAAAGATTAGTATAATTATAGATCTAATAATATGTTTTAACGAAAATTTTGAAAAAGCCAAAAACCTATATTTATGAATTTTAGAACTTTTATTGAGAATTTTCTTGGATGGTGAATATCTTAGACTGGGTTTAATTTCTCATTCTAATCTTGGAGATCTAATAAAAATAAAGTCAGGAAAGATCTTACAGGCTTATGAAATAAAACATGTTAATGATTTAAAGTTTTTTGATGGAGAAATCGAAGTATTTAATGATTTTAAAGAAATAATTGAAATGGAACTCGATATGAACTTAAATAAAAAATATTTCCTCAATATGAAAAAAATAAATAAGTATGTTCTTGAATCATTTGCAACCATTTTAAAAGATCTAAACTTAAACACAGATGGATTTTATCTTCCAGAAATCGTCTTTGGATTGATTCGAGAAAAGGGTATTTCAGAACAAGAAGCAAATTTTTTAATTTATAATGCCTATGAAAATCATCTATTATTACCAAAAGATGGATAAATTTATAGAAAGACTTTTAAGAACTTATCATAGCTTATTTAATAAATTAGATTAAAATAACTAAAAATTTCATAGTTAATCTTCGAGTATTAGATTAGAGCTTTTTTCCCAAGCATTTAAATTTTCATTCTTTATCTTTTGGATAAATTCATTATCAGTTAAATTGTGTTCAGAACGTTCTATTTCTCTTACTCGTTTGATAATCTTAGATTCAATCATTCTAGATTTATTAATAAAACTTTGTTCCTTTTTTTCATGTTTTGGACTTTTAAGTTTCTGGATATAATTTTTATGTTTAACCCATTGCCAATCTTCTTTAATCTCATCATAGGGTCCTGGTTTTAAAGTTTCAAAATCTTCAGCAGGAAATGCGTATGGTTTATAGATACTCAAACATGGTTTTGAAGTACCTGTAAACCAGTGTATAGATGTTTTATCTAATGTTTTTAATTGAGAAACTTGAGAACCAGTAGATTCGAAAACTCCATGCATACATATCCCAGAGATATGATCTCTTAAGAAATCCATCATCATTTCAATAGTTATTTTCCCATTATTTTCTTCCAGTAATTTAGTGGATCTTATAGCCCTAATAGTTAATGGTAATTCACCGCGAATCGAATTTTTTGAAAAATTGATAGCAAAATCAAATTCATCCACATCTTTAATATATCCTTGTTTTATAGCATGGTCAATTATTCCTTTCTTTCTTTTATCACCTTTACCTCTTATTGATAGATTATTAGAAATAGATCTCACGTCTTGAACTTTTTCAGCAATCCACCATTTATTAGCAGTTTCCAATACCCATGCCTTCTTAGGATCTGCTATTAGAAAGGAATTATGATAATACCAGTTATTTCCATATGAATTACTACCACCTTGTCCAAATTTCTCGAGAAGTGTTATGATGGTTTTAAGGGCTTCATCTGCATTTTTACTTCTTTCTAAAGTTAATCTTAACAGATCCATTCCCAATAATCCACTTTTTACCAATATTTCCTTTGTATGGACTGCTTCATTACCAATTGCTACCCCATATTCATTTACTCCCATTTCAGCCCCCCACATCCACCATGGTTGACTCAATAGAACAGAATAAGTTTCCTTAACTTGTGGAATTGTAATATAAGTACAGTCTAATTGATTTTCACTTGGGAATTCTCTAGGGTAAAAACTTATTAGTTGAGTCTCATCTTGAGGCCGATCACTATTTTTTCCAAAAATTGTGAATCCATTTAAAGAACTTTCTGGTAAAACCACTAAAGTATCGCACATATTTTCTCTTTTAAAATTTGATTTACTAAGATCTAAATAAATTTGGATATTAGGTTTATTTATTTTTATCTATTATAATGTAAATAGAGATGGTAAATATATTTAATCTTTAAAGGTAGCTATAACATCAATTTCAATCTCCAAATCATTGAGAGGAAGTTGAGCGATACCGACAGTTGTTCTTGCGGGAAAAGCCTCGGTTACTTCATTTTCCTCAAAAAATTCTTGATAAGCTTTATTCATGACCTTAAAATTATCCATATCTTTAAGAAACACTGAAACTTTTAATATATCAGCCACGCTAGAGCCAATTTCTTCAAGAATTTTCTTAATCTTATTTAACACGGACTTAGTTTGATCTCTTATTCCTTTAATTCCTTTATCTGCTACTTGTCCAGAAAGAAAGATTAAATCATTTAGTTGTATTGCATGATTATAAGGACCTGCTTTAGGTAAATCAATATTTATAACCTTTTTACTATTCATATTCGATACAATCTAATTTCTAATTGATTAAATGAGATATTATTTCCATTTATATTAATTTTCTCGTTTTATAAAGCAAAATTATTATAAATCAGAAAGGCCTTCGATTTCTCTTTTTCTCTAGCAAATTTATTCCAAATTTATTTAACGAACGTTTTAAACTATTATAAAGTATTTCAACTTCCCCTGATTTAAAAACTGCACGTCTATGAGCTTCAATTTGAGGAATGGGTAATCCATAATATTTATTATAATTCGATATAGGTAAAATGATTGATGAGATTGTATTTGCTTTCCTGGTAATATCCTCAAACCGACTATCTTGATCCATATAAAACTCTATTCTACAAGGAGTATCATATGGCACTGTTTTTAGATAATAAGCATAAAAGTTTATTGGGAGCCTAAATGGGAGATCTGTCCTCTTCTCTTTGTGTCTAAATTTATCATATTCTTTCTTTAAAAGAAATATAGAACTTCGTTCATTAATATCTAAAAATCTATAGAACAGGTCACTGTCAATAAAATATGTTAACCCTTTACGATAATTTAGTTCAATAAAATCCTTTAGATGGTCATAGTTAGGCTTTAAAAACATTATCGCATCTTTCAAGAAGGTACAAAACTCTGTAGTTCGAGTGTCTTTTATGGACCCAATCAAAATAATCTTTTTGTCTCGGCAATTCTGATAAAGTTTGCGATGTTCCTTGATTAAATCAGAATGATATTGGTTTATTTCATGATCCTCAGAAAATATTAGATTGTTTAGAGGCATTGGAACAATTGAACCATCAAGTATTATTAAATCAATAGAATCTGATCGCTGAATTAGTTGATTGAGTAATTTAATCTCTAACATCCTTAAATCCATTGAAATTTTAGTATCAACAAAAATTTCTCCTCGATTAGTGTAGGTCGTTTTAATTTGATAATTGTTGTATCCAGAAATATCTGGGAAATATTTTATTTTTGCATCATAATTTTTTGAGAATTGATATCTAACAGCAATAGCTTTTAGAAAGGAAAAATCAACATTAAGAAATTTTTTTAACACGAAACTTCCATCAACACTGACAATATTTAATCCACTGATATCTCCTTCTGAAACTTTTGTTTTCAGATAATTTTCTTTGATTAAGAAATTAATATTATCAATAAATTTAGTAAAATCTAATTGCTCCATCTCTGATCTTAAAACTTTTACAAATTTATCTTTCATTTGATTAATAACTTGACATTCTTGAGCGATATTCTTGATATTAGTAATAAGCAGTTTCTCTTTACTAATCCCTATAAATTCTTTACTAATCTCTCGGTCAATTATATCGTTTGTCTTTTTAGAATGTCTTAGATAATCGTTTTCGATAGTCATTATCGCTGATTATTATAAAGATCAAAATATTAATAAGGAGTGAGTCAAATTTTTGATTTAAAGTAAATTAAAGAAAAAATGAGGTAAATATGGTAGTAGAACTTGGTGCTAATCCTTGGATTCTTATTCTTTTAACATTTCTTGAACTTTTTTACATTATTATACCAGCATTTATAGCAAGTAAAATAGAACATGTTTCTTTTAAAGAAGAACTTAATGAGATGGGCCTTAATTTTATTTCCAAATTTCAATATAAAGATATTTATCAAATTTTAATCGGAATTATTCTTGGATTACTTTTTTATCTTGGAGGAGGATATATTTACTTT
>JARRLT010000337.1:0-2513 GCA_037386725.1 Promethearchaeota archaeon | reverse complement strand
ATGGGTTTTATGCTCTTGGGATGAAAATAATCGCACTTGGAGTCCAAAATATAACGATCTTCACGGGGGTTATGGGGAATTTAGAACGAATTCTAGTTCTTTCGATTTTAGTACCGATTCAAGGAGAGATGATATGTATGTTATTACTCGAGGGGTAAAAGATAGCACTTTTGGGGTAGATACAGGGATTGATTTCGATTTTGAAAATAAGACCTCACTCTCTTTTTTTGTTGATTCCAATTCTCAACTAAACATCCGAATAAATATTACTACTAATCAAAATCCATTTAATGTCTCTTTTCAATCATTTGGAGTTGCTCCGTTTTATTGGGGTCTTTTTAGCACCAGATTCGATCGTTATTATATTCAAGAATTATCATTTTTAACGGATCCTACATATTATCCAACACCAAACAATCTTTTAGATTTAAGAGTGGAAAATTTCGAAGTGATTAATTGTACGGGTGATAAGTACCTCGATATAATAGTTACTCTCGGAGAAGAAGATGATTCAAACTCCATAGGACCAAGATTCCTTCTATTCGATATAAAAAATAAGGAAAGTAAAATATCATGGGGGATTAATAAATCTATCTTTCCAAGGACTAAAATTAAGATATTAAATTTGAATTCTTCTCTAAATAATTGGATAGTGAGTGGAAGATTTTCTCAAGGCACTCAAAGCTATTATGCTCATAAGAAAGTAAGTTCTATTAATTGGACCAATAAATGGTCTTTTTTTGAAAATTATTCGGAAAATCCTTCTAATATCCAATATGGTATGTCTATAAACTCATCAGCACCTTCAACTATTAATACTACTTTTTTTGAAATTCCTTATTTGATCAATTTAAATGAAAATGGAATGCAAGGAATTGTGCTTGGAAACTATAATTCTGAAAGTAATTTAACGCAAATTCTGGTAAGAGATCTCCAAACTGGTAAAAAATTGTCCACAATCGATATATTAGGTCTAACTACTCGTCGTCTTGGAAGTCAAGGAAATATGTTCAATCTTCAATCTTATGTAAACGCTCATAAACTAGTTTTAGCAAAATATGATATAAACAATAATGGCTATTATGATTACATTGCTGTCTATAAACATAAAATCATTAAGATTATTGATGGAAAGACGAATGAAATATTTTTTAACATAAATTTTGATAACAATCAACCTTTCAATTTTCCGATAGGGATTCCTGCAACGTTTATATCTGGCACATCCCAACAAGAATCTTCAAGAATCCTCATTGGGGTTGAAGCTTTTTTATGGGATAATGAATATTCTAAATTCAGTAAGATCTTTTATTACAATCCAAGTTCATCAAATATTATAAAACCGATCACTACATGGGAAATCGAAGAAGATCAAACACTTCGAGAGGAAAAATATTACTCAGAGAATCGAGAGAAAGGATTTATTGATGATATGCAAACAATAGGTGATATTAATGGAGACAATAAAACCGATGTTCTCGTAAGTAGAAATTATTATTATAAAGCAATCGATCCTTTTTCAGCTACTCTTCATTATACTTTCGATAAAATCTCTGAAATTATTGATCCTTATAATAAAAAGATCTTAATACGATTCCCTTATCTCATTGATTCATGTAAGATTTTAAATCAGATTTCAATATCATCAAGCGGTTTAAGCCATTATCTCATCCAACGAGATGCTGTCTCTTTTTGCTTAAATGGGAAATATAGGCTCGAGCTAAAGAATTTAAAAGAGAACAAGAGATTAGAGAATGGAAATTTCCAGTTGGAATGGAACTCAAATCTTCGCTATGAATATGTTCAAATTTTCGTAGATGATATCGAGCATTCAAAAATTACCACCAATCATTATCTTTTTGCATTAGGAAGTGGAGAGCATAAAATCGAGGTAAGGGCGTATGATATAAATGGATATGTGATTAGTCTTCAAACTGTTAACATCTTTGTTAAAGAAGGTATCACTTATAATGTAATTTCGGGGATTCTGTTTACAAGTTTCATCGGAGTTACCACCTTATTAGTCCTATATAAAAGGTATAGGAAGAAAAAAGTTCTGATTGATTTAGATGCAAAAAAAGAGGGATTTGAATATGAGTAAAGCAAGGAAGAATTATAGAGAATATGAAATTTGGGCTCATAATCTTACGAAAGTGTATGGGAGAGGGCATTCTGCCGTTAACGCAGTAAAAGGAATTGAACTTTTCATGAAACCCGGAATTCATGGATTTCTCGGACCAAACGGAGCGGGGAAAACCAGTACTATTAATATGCTTGTGGGAGCGATTTCTATTACCAAAGGGAAAGCTAAAATTAAGGGGAAGGACATTGGTTCGGTAGAAGCACGTAGATTAATTGGGTTTTTACCTCAAGATCCTACATTCGATGAAAGTATGACGGGAGAGGAGTATTTGAACTTTATGGGGCAAATGAGCGGTCTAAAGAAATCCTATTGCCATAGACGAGTTCAAAGCCTATTATTACAGTTTGATTTGTGGGACGCCAGAGATCGA
>JARRLT010000336.1:0-2513 GCA_037386725.1 Promethearchaeota archaeon | reverse complement strand
ATGGGTTTTATGCTCTTGGGATGAAAATAATCGCACTTGGAGTCCAAAATATAACGATCTTCACGGGGGTTATGGGGAATTTAGAACGAATTCTAGTTCATTCCAATTTACTACTGATTCAAGGAGAGACGATATGTATGTTATTACTCGAGGGGTTAAAGATAATACTTTTGGGGTAGATTCAGGGATTGATTTTGATTTTGAAAATAAAACTTCACTCTCTTATTTTGTTGATTCCAATTCTCAATTAACTATTCGAATAAATATCACTACCAATCAAAATCCATTTAATGTCTCATTTCAATCACTTGGAGTTGCTGCATTTTATTGGGGTCTTTTTAGCACTAAATTCGATCGTTATTATATTCAAGAGTTATCGTTCTTAGCGGATCCTACATATTCCCTAACAAATTATAACCTTTTAGATTTAAAGGTGCAAGACTTCGAAGCGATTAATTGTACGGGTGATAATTACCTCGATATAATAGTTACTCTTGGAGAAAAAGATGATTCAAATTCTATAGGGCCAAGGTTCCTTTTATTCGATATAAAAAATAAAGAAAGTAAAATATCATGGGGAATTAATAAAACTATTTTTCCAAGAACTAAAATTAAAATTTTAAATGTGGATTCTTCTTTAAACAACTGGATAGTAAGTGGAAGATTTTCTCAAGGTGCTCAAAGTTATTATGCTCATAAGAAAGTAAACTCTATTAGTTGGACGGATGAATGGTCTTTTTTTGAAAATTATTCGCGAAATCCTTCTATTATTGGATATAGGATGTCCATAAATTCATCAGCTCCATCAACAACCAATACTACTTTTTATGAAATCCCCTATTTGATTGATTTGAATGAAAATAGTGCGAAAGGTATTGTGCTTGGAAATTATAATTCTGAAAGTAATTTAACACAAATTCTGGTAAGAGATGTCCAGACCGGTAAAAAGTTATCTTCAATCGATATACTCCATCTAAACACTCGTCGTCTTGAAAGTCAAGGAAATATGTTCAATCTTCAATCTTATATAAACGCTCATAAACTTGTATTAGCAAAATATGACATAAACAACAACGGCTATTATGATCATATTGCAATCTATAAGCATAAGACTATTAAAATTATTGATGGAAAGACAAATGAAATGTTATTGAACATAAATTTTGATAACAATCAGCCTTTCAATTTTCCGGTCGGGATTCCTGCAACGTTTATATTTGACACTTCCCAAGAAGAATCTTCTAGAATCCTCATTGGGATTCAAGCTTTTTTGTGGGATAATGAATACTCTAAATTTAGTAAAGTCTTTTATTACGATCCGAGTTCCTCAGATATTAGAAAACCGATCACTACATGGGAAATCGAAGAAGATCATACGCTTCGTGAGGAGAAGCATTATTCAGAGAATCGAGAGAAAGGATTTATTGATGACATGCAAACAATAGGGGATATAAATGGAGATAATAAAAGTGATGTTCTCGTAAGTAGAAATTATTATTATAAAACAATTGATCCTAGCTCAGCTACTCTTCATTATGCTTCAGATAAAATCTCCGAAATCATTGATCCTTACAATAAAAAGATCTTAATACGATTTCCTTATACCATTGACTCTTGTATAATTTTGAACTACTTTCCAGCATCATCAAGCGGTTTAAGTTATTATCTCATCCAACGAGGGTCTGTCTCTTTTTGCTTAAATGGGGAATATCAACTCGAACTAAAGAATTTAAAAGAAAACCAGAGATTAGAGAATGGGAATTTCCAGTTGGAATGGAACTCGAATATTCACTATGAATATGTACAAATTTTCGTAGATGATATCGAACATTCAAAAATTACCACTAATCATTATCTTTTTGCATTAGGAAGTGGAGAGCATAAAATCGAAGTAAGGGCGTATGATATAAATGGATATGTGATTAGTCTTCAAACTGTTAACATCTTTGTTAAAGAAGGTATCACTTATAATGTAATTTCTGGGATTCTGTTTACAAGTTTCATCGGAGTTACCACCTTATTAGTCCTATATAAAAGGTATAGGAAGAAAAAAGTTCTGATTGATTTAGAAGCAAAAAAAGAGGGATTTGAATATGAGTAAAGCAAGAAAGAATTATGGAGATTATGAAATTTGGGCTCATAATCTTACAAAGGTGTATGGGAGAGGGCATTCCGCCGTTAACGCAGTAAAAGGAATTGAACTTTTCATGAAACCCGGAATTCATGGATTTCTTGGTCCAAACGGAGCCGGGAAAACCAGCACTATTAATATGCTTGTGGGTGCCATTTCTGTTACCAAAGGGAAAGCTAAAATTAAGGGAAAGAACATTGGTTCAGTAGAAGCACGACGATTAATAGGATTTTTACCTCAAGATCCTACATTCGACGAAAGTATGACGGGAGAGGATTATTTAAACTTTATGGGGCAAATGAGCGGTCTAAAGAAATCCTATTGCCATAGACGAGTTCAAAGCCTATTATTACAGTTTGATTTGTGGGACGCCAGAGATCGA
>JARRLT010000335.1:2457-4974 GCA_037386725.1 Promethearchaeota archaeon | reverse complement strand
GGGCGCATCAAAATATATTTGATATTCATATAATTTACTCTTTATTTGAAAGGATTCTTCATACATAGAACGGGTCGCTTGATTCCTTAATAACTCTTCCATTACTGCTTCTGATAATGCCTTTAGTAGCTCAATATTAGAAACAACAGCAAACTTTTCAGCTCGGATGTTAGCACCTGTAGGTGCATATTCCATTACGGCGATAACATTATTAATTAATTCAGTAGGAACAAGTCTTTTTTTATATCTCCTAACTGACCGATTCGCTCGTAAAAAATTATATAATTTCTCATAGGGAATATAATCTGCTAAATCATCAATTCCTTGAAAAATATAGGGTTCCTCTCCAAATCCTTTAAAGAGAATCGCTTCTTGAGGACAAGCAGATATGCAATGCCCGCAATGGATACAAGTTCCAGTAGCATCATCAAAAACTATTTTATCTTCATCTCGTTTGAACCTTCGGGGACACTCTAAAACACAAATTTCACATACATTACATCTATCATAGTCTATTCCAATAATTGACATAATTGATAACCTTATGATATTTTTAATTACTTTTTAAATTGCATTACTTAATTATTTTTGTTTAGAATTTTTGTTATCCTTCATCTATAATTTCAGTAATAACAACACTTGCCCCTAGCCACGCTAAATTTTTTGGTAATTCTTTTCCAATTCCTCTACCTGTTCCAGTAATTAGCGCAACTTTATTTTTTAAATCATTTTTTCTCATTTCCATTTTGTATAATTTCATTTTAAATTCACTCATTAATTTCTATTATAGATTAATGCTAAAATGATATAAGATGAATTATAAATTTTTACTACTCCAATTTTCATTCTAAATTAAAACCTATAAAAAATCAAATTATTCATAGTGATCATCACGATGTAAGTAAGATTTATAAAGTTCCAATCATAACTATTTTTAATTTATAACTAGGTTTAGTCACATGTCAAAACTATTTTTAAGAACTTGGCGTTGGCATTGGCATTGGTGTTTTTAAAACACTTTTCATTGGACTAAACTAAACTTTCTGTACCATCCATTACCCTTCTTATTTTAATTTTTTAAACTTTTTGATGGATGCATTATATGTTTGATTTCCAAATTTATAATGAGACAGCAATTCTAAAATTAAAAAATTAATTAAAAGTGAATAAAATATGTTAAAAATGGCGGAATCATTTAAATATAGGATTTTATTGGAACCAAATGAAATCCCACATAAATGGATTAATATTCTTCCCTACTTGAAGGAACAAAGTACCCCCATGCTAAACCCAATTACAAAGAAACCACTTGAATTTGAAATGGCTTGCAGAATTTTCCCAAAGGAATGTGTACTCCAAAATAATAGTGAAGAATTAGAGATAGAGATTCCCAAAAGATTACGAGAAATCTATTCCCAATCTTACAGACCTAGCCCCCTACAAAGAGCGAAAGAATTAGAAAAATATCTAGGAATTAGTGAGGAGGATGAGATAAAAATATTTTTTAAGAACGAGTCTGTTTCTCCTACAGGTTCCCATAAACCCAATACTGCAATCGCTCAATCTTATTATGCGAAACAGGAGGGTGTGAAGGAATTAGCTACAGAAACCGGGGCTGGACAATGGGGTTCTGCGTTATCCTATGGATGTTCTCTCTTTGACTTGAAATGTACTGTATTTATGGTGAGGGCAAGTTATTTTCAAAAACCGGGACGAAAGGTATTAATGAAGATTTTTGGTGCTGATGTTTATCCCAGTCCATCAAAAGTAACTGAAATAGGAAAAAGATATTTAAAAATGGATTCCAATCATCCGGGAAGTTTAGGACTTGCAATCTCTGAAGCTCTTGAAAAAACTTTAAGCAATAGCAACACAAAATATTCATTAGGAAGTGTTGTTAATTTTGTATGCTTGCACCAGACTATAATAGGTCAAGAAACTATCTCACAATTAGCAAAAGTTAATATTGAAAAACCAGATATTCTTATTGGGTGCATGGGCGGGGGTTCTAATTTCTCTGGATTAATTCTCCCGTTTGTGAAAAATATCTTGGATGATAAACTATCTGATATTGAAATTATAGGAGTAGAACCTAAAGCTTGTCCTAGCGTGACAAAAGGAGAATTTCGATGGGATTATGGAGACACTGGTAAGATGGGTCCTATAGTAAAGATGCATACTCTTGGACATTCATTTATTCCTCATCCCATACACGCTGGAGGGTTACGATACCACGGAATGGCGCCTATTATATCTAATCTATATAATATAGGCCTTATGAAAAGTAAAATGTTTGACCAATTAGATGTAATTAAAGCGGGTTTAATTTTCGCAAGAACGGAAGGGATAGTTCCTGCTCCCGAAACTACACATGCTATTAAAGAAGCTATCGATCAAGCGTTAAAAGCAAAAGAAGAAAATGAGAAAAGAGTAATTGTATTCAATTTCAGTGGACATGGATTTTTTGATCTATTAGCCTACGAAAAATATATGGATGGAAAATTAGAGAATTTTGAA
>JARRLT010000335.1:0-2396 GCA_037386725.1 Promethearchaeota archaeon | reverse complement strand
TTTTTAATTTTTTTATATAAGGTGTTAATTTATTAGAGGAATTCTAAGATATGAAACCGAAAAGTAGATCATTTTAAGTGAAGTAATGAAAAGTACAGGAGTTAGTCATAAGATCGCTAAACTTTAACAAAATTATTTGATCATATACTCCAATTAGAAAAATAAATTTTTCGTTTAATTAAGCATATAATCTTTAATCTGATTACAATAATGGTTTTTAAAATATTATATTAATATTTAAATTAACAAGATGATAAAAATTAAGTATGACGGCGATAAGTGCAAGAAATGTTTTGAAGGGAAAAGTGAAAGAAATTACTCATGGTGCAGTCAATTCTGAGGTTATTGTGGAACTTCCAAACGGTGTTGAGATTGTTTCTATAATCACAATTAGTTCTGCAAAAAGACTTGGATTAGAAAAAGGAAAGGAAGTGTCTGCAGTAATAAAAGCATCAAATGTAATGATTGCGACAGATATGTAATTTTTAGAATACAATCACACCATTTCTGAAAAATTAATTCACTTAAGTCCAAATCAAATTAATTTAGAATAATCTCCTTGATAAATCTTAATTTTAAATAAACACTAATAAAAAATTGAATGTCCTTAAATACTAAAATCAAAAAATTAACGAAGATGAATATTCTTCGTGAAACACCAATTTTACGCTGATTTGTATATATCCACATGTCTTCTGTGTAATATCTTAATAATATTTTCAAGATCAGGAGAAATTTATTTACACTTTAGATTTAATCGAAAAGAGACTTATTATAAGGATCCCAAAAAACTCGAAATTTCAGAAGCTTTTTGAAATTTGATTTCAAAATAGTTTTCTATAATATCTATTAAAAATTCTAAGTAAATTATATCAATAGTTATACCCTTTCGTTCCTTTAGATAATCAATTATCATTTTAGATTGAATTTCCTTCTCATTATTTTCATTAATGAAGTTAATTACTGCTTTTGAAAGTTCAAAGGACTTTTTTAATTCATTTTTCAAAATGATTAAACTTGATTTAGGATCTATTTCATTATAAAATCTACGGACAATAGTTCTTTCTACTTTGAGTGAACGTTTTTTAAAAATTCCATCATTGTCCTTTAAAATATTATTGTCTTCAAAAATAAGAGCACGTTTAAAATTCTTTTTATTTTTTAAATAATCATTCTTAGTTATTGGTTTGAAATCATACACAAATGAATCCTTGGTTATATAGAAAATAAAAGATTCAATTTGATTAAATAAAAATGTTTGATCTAGAAGAAGTTTAATTTTTATTTTGTAAATAATCCCTCTTATAATGGAAGCAATTAGAGAGATGGGTAAATTTATTTTAATTAAAATCGTATCGATTTTTTCTAATAATGGAATTTGTGACTCTTCTTCCTTATCAAATTTTAACCTTATCAAATTTTAATTCTGGTATCTCAACTTCAAAATCAGTTAAAAAACAATCTCTTACCTTTAAGTTTTCGTCAATATAGGCTACAAATTGGTGTTCACAAAATGCGTTTGAAATATTAATTGCTAAGAGCCCTCTTGAACTATTTTTGATTTGTTCTTTTTCAATCTCAACTTCTCCCTTTTTCGAACATGCTGGACATCTAACTTCAACCTTCATAATTTCTAAACACGAAATTTAGTGGTTATTCATATTAGATTTCGTTAAAAATCACGCCTATTAATATTATAATCCAATTAAGATTTAAATTTGATGCTTTTATGAGGTTCTCTCCAATGCATTATTAATAAATAATATCGTTAGAAAAAGACAATTCTGTCAAAAATATTTATTTCAATAACACAGAATTTATTAATGTAATATAACTCATCCCGTGTTAGATATATGTAGTTCTTCACATCTTTTAATTAAGAGAAGTGAAGTAAAAAAAGTAAAAAATCTGTTCAAATAATAATTTAATATCTTACTACTTTTGCATAACTTCTTTCTATTGCATTCGCTATTATTAAGCAAAAGATCACTGCTATATTTTGTGCAATAATAAAGGCATAAGAACCTTCTATAAAAGCATTTCCAATGGCAAAAATAACCAAGAAAACAGGAATATAAAGGGCTGCCGTTATAAGGATTGGCTTAGTAATAGGAAAATTGAGTATTTTTTTAAAAATTTTGATGTTTTCGATATCCTTTATAAATCTATTCCTCAAACGTCTTCTTCTATGGACTTGAATGAATGATTCATAGATTATTAGTGCTGCATAGAATAATCCTATTGAGACACCTAGTGGAATTATTGTAATCACAAAATAATTACCTACACCAAAAAAATATTGGCTTAAAATAATAAATATAGCTTGAATAAAAACAACACTTCCTAACAATAATAAGGCAATTCCAATATATTCTTTTGAAAACCAACGTATTCTA
>JARRLT010000334.1:0-8729 GCA_037386725.1 Promethearchaeota archaeon | reverse complement strand
AGCGGAACGATTTCACCGCCTGCGTTTCGCCCGGCCACGGAACGGATTTTCCTTTTCCCGCAGTGTGAGGCGGATCGGCGTGCCGGGCAGGTCGAAGGTCTCGCGCAGGGAATTGACTAGATAGCGCTTGTAGGCGTCGGGCACCGCGTCGGCGCGCGTGCAGAACACGACGAAGCTCGGCGGTCGCGTCTTGGCCTGGGTGATGTAGTTGAGCTTAACCCCAATGGAGCTGACTCACATGTAAATCTGGCCGTAATACTTTCCTTCACAGGAAAATCAGACGAAGCAATTATTCTGCTCAAGAGAGCATTCCGGCTCAATCCAATACCGCCACCCTATTATTATAGCCTTTTGGCTCAAGCATACCGAATTAATGGACAATGTGAGAAAGCAATAGCGTTGGCTAAAAAGAGTATTAGGGTTAGTTCTGATCAACCAACACCCTATCTCACACTAATTCTTTCTTACAGCTCACTAAACCGTAGTGAAGAAGCCCGCAAAACCGTTGAAGAATTCCTGAAGATACATCCGGCCTTCTCACTTGAATATTTTGGGAATACACTTCCGTTTAAAAATCGTGAAATTGGTGAGGAAACCGTCAAGGTACTTCGCAAGGCAGGCTTACCCGACTAACTGATTTTCAAATTATTGTTTCTTCGGAGGTGATGATTCTTTATCGATACTTAAAAATTTTATGCCAAATCCCTCGTCATTGGTCCAGACAATTTGGCCTTTGACCTTGACATCTTTTCCATTTTTAAATGGCAATACCAGCGTAAGTATCTGTCCAACTTCCAAGGTACTTTTTGCCATGAGAAAAACACCGGATGCACTGATGTTTTTTATTGAACCTTCAAAGATGCCGCTTTGAGTCGTAAACAGTGTGAATCGGTCATATGGTCTTCTTGTGTGTTTCCTTATATCTTTTGCCGGTTTGCGATCATTTGATTTCAAATCTGGCTTATTGGCTGGTTTCAGATTTCGCTTTTCGGCTGGTTTCAAATCCTGCTGATTGGCCAAAGACGCCAATTTAATGCCATATCCGAATCGAAAATATGAACGCTTTAATTTTTCGATTAAAACATCTATTTTCCATTCTAAGTTAGTATCAATAGCCATTTCTAAAGCTTCATCATATAAATTTGTTGCAAGTTGAGAATGTCCCAATGCTAGGAAATAATCACCTAATTCGCTGAAAACGACAACAGCATCAAGAATATTTTCTTCAAAATTCATATCTGAAATTTCGGTAATTATACCCATAGCTGTTTTTTGCTCCTCTTGATCGCCTTTAAGATAAAGAGCAATAGCCTTACCAATACTACATTTAAGCTTTAACCTTTCATCTTTGTATACGTCAGCAAGTTCTTCTGTAAAATTATATGCCATTATTGAATTGTCATATAAACCATGAAATAAAAGTATTAATGCTTTAACATAATTTAAAGTAAGGCACGTTTGAAAGTTATGTATGATTGTTGAAAATAACGCAGCTCGTTCAAGTGAATCAATAGCAGAAACCGTTTCCCTTTTGCAGATATTTCACTGCACTTTTAGAATTTTGCTTAATAATTGCTTCCCGGGACTTTACAATGTATTCTCTTGAAATTTTAAGATTTTCGAGAAAGTTCAATATATCCTTAATCATTTCTTGTTTACTAACTGGTAGATTCTGACCTTCAATATATTTTTCAGCAACTTCCAACACTTCAGAATATTTTTGTTTTCCTGTACCGAATGCTAATTCCTGATTTAAATTTGAATCAGTGGAAATAACCGAGTTTTCTGTAACTGAAACAGCTCTTTCTATCAACCAAGTAATCTTCTCTTCTGCAGGGTATATTTTAGAGCGTTCTATCATGTAACCAAGAGTGTAATTCAGAGATTTTTTCCACACATTCTTAAAATAATTTCTCATCTGAGATTTGGTTGCTGTTCTTTGAATTTTAAGTAAAAAACTTGAAAGAGAGAGGATATTAATCTCTTTTCCTGGATATAATAAAGAAGTATTTTTAGCTAGCTTAAAATCATCAGTCACTAAATATATATTCCCATTATTTTTTTGTATTAATAATTTTCCCAAAGCGATTAGTGATAAATCATTATCTTGAGCAGGAAACCTTATATTCAATTTTTTTAAGTTATTTTTAATTTTAATTATTTCTTCATTACTCACCTTTTGAACATTCACAACCAGTTCAAATTTTTCTTTAAATGATAAAGGAGCTTTTATTTCTTCTGAAACAAGATTAGTGATATAATATTCAAGATCTAAGTCTTCCGCTGCTTTACTTAGATGATCTAATATATTACGTGCTTTGATTGAATTCATGCATATAAAGAAATTAGCATCGAAAACGATTAGTTGTTATTTTTTCGACATCAATATCTTCCACTAAATCATTATGGTAGAAAAAAATTTTCAATTCTTTAGATATTAAATATATTATATGTTTATTAATTTATAACTTAGAGAATTTTGGAAGTGTTAAGTTTTGAAAATAATAGGTTTAATTGGATTTTCTGGTAGTGGTAAAACTCATTTTCTTACAGAAGCCATAAAAAAGCTAAAAAACTATGGTTTAGATACCTCTGTAATTAAAAATATTCATGAACATCAAATTGATAAAGAGGGTAAAGATACGTATAAATATATTCAATCTGGGGCTCAATTATCAGTTACTAAGAATTTATACAATGAAACTACAATTTTTTTGAAAAAGGAGCTTTCTATTGAGGGTTTAATAAATTGGATTAAAAAAGCTCCCTTCAAGACAGATATAATTTTCTTTGAGGGATTTCGAGATTTAGAAATTCCAACAATATTATGTATAAAAGATGAAAACAACATAAAATCTCAATTAAATACAAATGTAAGAGCTTTATCTGGAAAAATAATAATAAATAAGGAGGAGAAGGAATTGATGGGCTATAAATTGATTAATATTGACAAAAATTTCGAGGAATTTGTTAAATTGTTTAACATTAATGAATTAAGATAAGTTTTTCCAATATTGAGATAATTTCTCAGAAACAAACTTAATCTCTTTAACTTTATCCTCTTCAGTTATCCCATCCAAAAAGTATTCAACCAATTGTTCATAAACTTGGATTGGATTGTTAAAATCATTAACAGAATTCTTTATATTGACAATAAATTGATTTAGGGGGATAATAATGGCATATATCAACCAATCTTCAAGGAAGATTTCTTTTTTAAAAGTTTGAAAGTTATATGTTATTAAAAATTTAGTTAATTCTTCCACTGAATAGAAATATTTGTCTTTATTTTTAATATTATAATTCATTTTTTTCAAGACTCGCTCCTTATTCCAACTAAGTATGTAATCAGGCCATAGATCATCAGAAAAATTAATATCTTGAAAGATGAATAATTCCAAGACTCTTAACGCAATATTTTTTGGAATATAACGACCTCTTGGATCATAGAAGTTTCTTGATGCCTCTTCTGGACTTTCTCTGAGAAAAATATCATCAATAAGAATATATAGCATTCTACAAATATGTTCTGTTACAAGATTAAAGTTAAAACCATTTTTTTCTGTATCAGATAGATCTTCTTTCATGGTATTAATTAAATTAAGGAAATTATGGTTTAAACTCTTGAAAAAATTAATAAAAAAGTTATAATTCAGTTCTGAGAGAGATTTACCAAAAATTTTTTGGAAAAATATATCCATTGATTTAACATTTCCAATTATTGCAAAGTAATTCAAAAAAGTCGCTATATTTCTTATAGAATTAGAATCAATAACCAAATTTCCTGTTTTGTTGTAATTATCAAGCTTATTTTTAAAAATTTCGGGTAAAAACAGTACATCACCGACTTCTAAAGCTTCCAACCCACTTCCAAAGTAATACTTCTTATAAAGCAAAAATAAATTAAATTGAGATTTACATTACTATAATCATCTAAGTTTGCTAGAAAATCTTTCTTAATTAATTCTATTTTTGAATAGATTGAATCTTCAACTCTTGAACATACAAAATTAAAAAAATCTAATAGTGGAGATATATTTCCTAACAAAATACATTTCTTATAGAAATAATAGAGTAAATCTAGTAGTCTTTCCTTTATTTTTACTTGATCATATTCATTTAAAGCTAATTGAAATAATGTTTCTTGACCTTTGATTAATTCCCCATAATTTCTTTCTGGAATTTGTTTGAATTGCTTTAAAAAATAATAAAGAACCATTTGATAATAATTATTATAAAGATCTTCCTTACTACTCTTAACATTTATTAAAAAGGTCATATTTTTACCTTTAGAATCAATACGTTTGAGATTTGCTCCTTCAAGAGAGATAAGAAGAAATTCATGAATCGTTTTTCTGATTATTATCCCAAATACTGCTGTGATAAAAAATAAATAGGCCGTAGGAAATGATAAATTATATCTATCACCTTTCAAATTTTCGGATAAATTACTAAAACTTTCAATTTCCCTTTTGCTTAAAACATAATTATATTCTAAAATTAAATTCTCTTCTGATAACTCTTCTTTTGATCTTAAGCTTAGAGATTTATTATAATTTAAAGCAAAGAACTCTTCAATAAAATAACTAAAATATTGATTAAAATTTTTATAGAGAAAATGAGTATAAGTCTTTTTTTGGAGCTTTATTTTTAGATGGAATCCCTGTTCTTTTATCCTTTCACTGAGAAAAGTTAATAACTCATTTAAATTGCTATTCCCAAAATTTGCCAAATTAAATCTTAACCCTTATTTTAACTATTATAAGCATTAATAATTTTAAATTATATTTATACTATATAGAATTAAAATTTTGAAAATAAATAATTTCGGGAATTACTTATCAAATGTATTAAAAGAGCTATTACCAGAGCTCCAAACGATTTAATGGATATTTTAAAAAATTTAAAAGAAAATAAGAGTTCAGAATTAGCAATTGAACAACTGAATTTAATTTTGGATAATTTTAATTATGGAAAAGAGAAAGAAGTACCAGTTTGCCAAGATAAAGGTGTCCTGAATTTCTTTATAGAATTAAGGTCAAATTTTTCCATTATTTCAAACTATTTCAAACTTTCAACAACTTATTAGGAAATCTGTAATAAAAGCAAGTGATTTAAAACCGTTACGAGAAAATATAGATCTCTTAACGGAAAATAATTCAGAGAATAATATTGGAATTAATTTTCCTCAAGTTTATTTGGATGTAAAAGATCATGTAAATACTTTAGAAGTAAAAGTTCTGGCAAAAGGAGGAGGGGCAGTAAATATAATTTTGGTCCATTAATAGTCACACAAGTAAATGGAGAGAGCTTGTATAAGTGGAATAAATAATAACCTTATTCTTTATTAAAAATCTTTGTGATTTCATCAATTTCAGAGTACTCTAAAGGTTTCATTTTACCTTTTCTATCTTTTATAAGCAATTTTTTATTTTTATTTGTAAATTTACCTATAATATTAGCTGAAATGCCATTTTCATTCAACTTTTTAATTAATTGAGATGATTGACTTTCATTAATAGAAATGAGAAGAGATCCCGAAGCAATTGTATTTAATGGATTTAATCCAAAAATATTACATAATTTTCTAGATTCTGGAAGGACTGAAATTTTTTCTTCCTCTACCAATATACCAAGTTGAGCAGCTTTTGCTATTTCGGCAATACCACAAGCAATACCTCCTTCTGTTGGATCGTGCATAGCATTTATTTTAAAATTTGAGTTAGCTAAAATAGCTTCTTGAAATACACTTATTCCTGGATTATATAGAAAATTTTTACATCTTTCAATAAATTTGTTATCAAATTTATGTTCTCTCAGTTTGTTTTCTCTTTCACGAGCAATTATTGCAGTTCCTTCAATAAAAATTCCTTTAGTTAATATTAAAAGATCATTACTTCTCGCCCCTGAACTAAGCACAAGGTTATCTTTTTTAACTTCCCCTAATAATGAACCAATAACAATTGGCCGACTTAATTTAGAAGTTATTTCAGTATGTCCTCCAATAACGGTAATGTTCATAGAACTACATGTGTCATGAATTCCTTTAAATATCTTTTTTATTAAATCTTCATCTGTCTTATTTTCAGGGAGCAAAACAGTACATTGGAACCATTTCGGCATAGCTCCAGTACATACAACATCATTAACATTTACATTTACAACATAATATCCTATTTCATCAGTAGCAAATGTAATAGGATCCGTTTTTGCTACAAGATAATTTTCTCCAGGAATATCAATAACTGCGGCATCCTCTCCTATTTTGGAACCCATTATTACCCGAGGATCTTCAGATAAAAGATCATTAACATAATTATTTAAAACATTCTCGAGATAGTCATGCTTAAGTTTCCCTAAAACAAATGAATTATTTTTTAATCTCATTCTTTTTTATATTAAGATTCGATAACATTTTAAGTTGAATATTAGAAATAATGAATTAAAGGTTTCCAATTTAGAATTAATAGATTAAATCAATTTTACAATTACACAATTGTCAAATTCAATAACCTTAATTTTATAGTATTTATTATTACATTATAATCCTAAACTAGATTTAATAAAATAGATTTATATATCTCTTCGAATTAATTAATAAATATATTTACAAATCTTAAGAGGAAATTTTATAAAAATGAGTTTCGTAAAATCTTTTTTTGCAGGTATTGTAACATTCTTAGGACTAAGCATAGTATTCTTTTTGATCTATTATGGCATTTCAGGTGATTTAGTTCAAAGATTTGGATTAATGGGGTCCTACTATTACATTATTTTTGAGTTTTTAGCGATGCCATTATATTATGCTTTTACTGGACTGTTTACGCCTTCAAATACAATTTTAAGTTTTGTGTTATTACCGGGGAACACAAATTTGCTATTAACGATATTCTTTTATTTAGGAATATTGGTACCCCCAATCGTAGCTTCATTAGTTGCTGGGAGATTAGCAGAAAATAAAGTAACAGCTTTCCTTTCATGGATGGTAATCAGTATTATTATGTCAATTCTTGGATTTTTTGGCTATTTTTTTGGTTATGTCGTTGATATGTTAAGATTTTTTTGTAGAAAACCTAAAAATATTATTTATCTTCTATATTTCTTAAAAATTCAGCATAATTGCATAAATTAGATACACTTATTGCTGCATATATAGGAGATAAGTATTAATTAATTCTCTTATTAAGTAATAATTTTTTAGTTTTTTCAAATTTAGATACCAAGGTCGCATTATCGGTCAAATTCGGTAAAATTATGATAATTGGCTTAAGTGTTGACTCTTGAATAGCAATAATTCTTTTGAAGATATATCTATATATATGATCTTGCCATAAAGAAACAACAACTATATCAATATTCTTATCTCTTACAACAATTTTAATATATTGAAGAAATATATCGACATAATTCATATTAGAACTTAGCAATCATCCCTTTTTCATCGTAATATTTCTTTGATTAAAGAAAATTAAAAAATCAAAAATATGAAAAAAATATAATAAAAGACTAAATGAAAGGATGAAATAAATATTGTTCTTGGGAATTGAAAGGAAAATAATATAAATATATCATAGATTAATTAGAAAAATTTATCTAATTCCTGATATTCTTGTTGTGGAACCACTCTTTCAAAAATATCAGGACGTTTATGTATGATCGATTTTTCTAAACTTTTCAATATTGGATATTTGCATTTATCATAATATTGGCAGTTTCGGCATATGTTTTTTCCACAATTTGGAATAAGTGACTCTAAAAAAGAACTGATTTTATTTCTATCTGACTTAAAGGACTTAATCCGGAAAATATTAGAATTCCACTCCGTGAGATATTGCAAAAAATATTTCTTTGCGATTTTATCTTCATTCTGAGAATATGCCAATAGAGAGAAAAATTCCCACATAGATAAAGAGTCATGAATTTGAAGACCGAAATTAAAAAATTTATTAAAGGAATTATTTAATGCGATATGGATTAGAAACGCAGGGTCTAATAAAATTGGAAGATTTGAATTATTAATGCTTCTAAAATTCCTTAAAATTTGGTTCTTAAACTTGAAAACATCTTTAGTTTCATATTGAAGGTACTCACCAAAACCAAAATATAATTCGGGAGAAAAAACCTTCAATGTAGGGAATCCTAACCAACTGTAATCCCTTACATATATCCTCCAATTATTTTTAATACATAAAGAGATTAAATTTCTGATTTCATTTAAAAGATTTTTGTCTGAGTAGTCCCAATCTTCATATTCATTTTTATCTTCTTCCAAAAAACTCAATTTTGAAGTAGGATAAAATCCATGGTGGGCATATCTTAATGTTAGAAAAGCATGTAATGATAAATAATTACTGATTTGAGGAAATATATTATATAATGAATAAGCTCGACTTAAATGATATTCAGAACTTAATAATCTATGGATTCTATTATAACCACATTGAATTGTCTCTGTAAAACATCTATCTAAAGCAACATTTATATTAGTTCCAGAACCCGCTTTAAATTCCAGAATTTTATTAGAATTAAAGGGGAAAGAATTCTGATAATGAAATCTTTGCGTTCCTTCTAGGATTCTCCTATCATGCTTTAATAATAACCCTACTGAAGGAATTCCTACACCCAAACTAAGATCCTTTATTTTAACTTCAATACCGTTCTTTTCAAAAATATTTAGATACTTTCGATTTTTATAATTTAAATATTTCGGTTGAATGTCAGGACATTTT
>JARRLT010000333.1:0-3091 GCA_037386725.1 Promethearchaeota archaeon | reverse complement strand
TGTATTATTATCAAATAAATTGTCAACGATACTGCAATCCTCGAAAGCTAGTCTAGTGCTGGTACTATCGCCTAGGAATCCGATAAAATTATTATAAATTTAATTACTTAATCAATTTTTCATCAATTTGAGAATTAGTTTCAGTACTTTTTTGGCGTTTCCTGAGGTAGAATTCACTTACGACAATCATCGCTACAGTAATGACTGATGTAATACCTATTATTAAAATCAGTCTTCCGAGAAATAGAAAGTGAGAATTCGAAAATGTTAACTGTAGTGGTTTTTCCAAGGGATACAAATCCATGGAATTCGCACTCCCATCTACATGATACGGGCCAAATCCAAACCAGTTAGACCAATAATTTCCCTCATTCAAACTTTCGTTATACCAGAGATCATTTCGCCCCTCATCTTTTGCTTGACTGCCCCCATTTTTATTGTTATTTATAATCGTATTGCGATAAATATGATTATTTTTGGAAAAAGGTTGACCTAGAAAACCAGTAATTATGATAGCATAAGATGTATTATTATCAAATAAATTGTCAATGTATTATTATCAAATAAATTGTCAACGATACTGCAATCCTCGAAAGCTAGTCTAGTGCTGGTACTATCGCCTAGGAATCCGATAAAATTATTATAAATATAATTATTTTTAACCACCACACCTATTGAGTTTGCTATCTCCATTCCATCACGATTATTCATGCAATAATTATGTATAACTCTCGAAAATGAGATATTATTTACAACTCTTAATCCAATATGATTTCTCGTTAGTGTATTATTTTCGATGACCGAGTAGGAAGCATAATTAATATCCATACCATCATAATAGTCCAAACAGGTGTTATTGATCACCTTAAGTGAATGACTTTTAGTTCTGGTTACTAAAATTCCAAATTCTTCTTGATTTACTCCTTCACACCAATTATTATTTATTTGAATGCTTTCGGAGGATCTACTAGCAATCAACATCGCAAATGAAGCCGAAATCCTACAATTTTGAATTATAAACGATTTTGATACATTTTCAATCTCAATACCATAGGTTTTAAAGGGATAACCCGATGTATCGATTTTTAAATTTTCTATTCTATACGGATCTTCTACGCTTCCCGAGCCTGGAAACCCATAAGAAAGAAAATCGGAATCTGACGAAATCTTTATGGGAAGTGAATCGGTAAACGATTGTGAATGAAGAGGGATAATCTGATTCACACTATCTTCATTTATATCGGAGTTTAAATTAATAGGTATGTAAATTATAGAAAAACTCAAAATTAATAAAAATATGGAGAATAGTTGTTTTAAATGGATTTTCATTTTTTTGCCCTTCATAATTATATACCTTTTAAGTAAAATAATTTTTTAAATCTTTTTAAAAATAAATTGTATAAAATATTCTAAAAATATTATATAAGTCTTTTCTAATCTGGAAATCGTGTGTTAATTAAATTGTTATAAAATATTAAATTAATATTTAAATGTTAGAAAAAAGGTTTTTTGTTTTCCTTTCATTTTAAGGATATTGGATTAAAATAATTTGAATTGAATATAGACATAAAAATTCGCGTTCTAAGTTAAATTTTTTATAAATTTTTAAAAAATTAAGATTTAGGTTATGGATTAAACTTCTTTAATTATTAAAAATAAAATTGAAGTTAAGCTAATACATTATTATTTTACTAACATATTATTTCCTTCAATTGTAAAAATTAGTTCTTTAAAATGGAGATGCTCTGGTGCTTTAAATCCCAAGTTAATATATTGAGAAACTCCATTATTATGATCTGCCCCCTTTTCTATTACTCCATTGTCATCACTGTATTTTAAAAATGTGATCACATTTCCTAGAACACAATGTTGTGCTGTGACTAATTCTAATGGAACTAAAGTACCATTATTACCTAACCTGCCTTGTAACTGAACATGATCTATATATGATATTGTTTTTGGATGTTCGGTGAGTTTTAATAAATATTGACCATTTACTGGTTCTGGGTTTGTTATTAAGGTATGATTCGTTACGACATCAATTCCATCCAATCTGTGAATATTTAGTAGTCCTTCATTGACATATCCGCTTCCATCAAAAACAGAAAGATAGGGACACCCTGAATCGACTCCTCCACCTGGTGGATTATGAGGTTTTAGATTTACGTTAAAAAAGTTGTTTATAGCTACATTATAATAATCGTATTTTGATGGGATATTACTCCAGCTGCTATTAAAACAATGTGTTATAGTTGTTTCCGAGGATGAGCTAAACGTGAACTTTGCTCCCCCACTCAAACCAAAATACTCTCCACTATAGGCTAATTTCACACCAAAATATCCTGTTTCAGACTTAGCCCAACTATAATCGATACAGAAGTTAGGGGGATCGGGGAATGGATCTGGTCCATCACCATCTTTATCGACATAAGATGTGCTGGTATACATTGGTAACTCTTTAAGATCTCCATCTTCTGATTTAGCTACAGGATGATTAATAAGACTAACACCTTCATTAATTACCGCATCATAATTTCTAACTTCACCATTAAAAAATGTTACATTACCATAGACATGTAAAAATGTCATATATGCATATATAACCCGCCACTTTCCATTATCTGCTCGTACAGACCAGCTAAATCCGAATGTTGTTGAAGTTGTTCGACTATAACCTCCATAAATACTACAATCACCCTCGAGGGAACTTATTCCTAGATTGAATTCTGCTTTAAATGAGGTTGATGCACTTGATTTTAAATCTAATTTATGACCATACCAAGAAGCGCTATCAAGATAAAATACTGGACGAAAGGAAGTAATTTTCTCTATATGTAGGTTATTGTTTATAACATACAAATTTAAATCAGCTTTAAGATAAAGCAACGTAGGACCAGGTATGTTTATCTCATAGTTTAAAGGGGTGACGGTGTGCAATCCTGCTGAGCCCCAATAAAAATAATTATACGCAAAGTGGTTTACAGCATAATCCCAACCATTAACATTATCTTCATTTTGAATATCTGGAGGGTTCCCTGCAAATCCTGGGTAATATGGATCGGCTGCTTTTACTTTAGGAATCACAAAAAAA
>JARRLT010000332.1:0-5995 GCA_037386725.1 Promethearchaeota archaeon | reverse complement strand
TCAATCAGAAGATACTATATTAATTACTGATGACGGATATGAAAAGTTAACTTAATTAACTTCTTGGTTTTTATAATAAAATGAATAAATTAGATATTTGTTTAGTTGCACTCACCATTCCCCCAGATTCTCAAAATGGGGAAGCAAAATTTTTTAAAGGAATTTATGAATACTTGAGAGATAAAGGTCATAATGTAACACTTATTACCGCTAAGTGGAAATATGAATTACCCGATCCAAATATCATTCAATTAGATATTATTCCCAAGAGATTTTTTTGGTTTCCTCATTTTAATTGGGGTGTAATAAGATATCTTCGAAATCATAAATTTGATATCATTCATGGAAATGGTCCAAAAGGAACTCTTCCAATAATTCTTTCTGGTAATAAAAAATTTATCTCTACTATTCATGATTTGGGTCCATTTGAAACTGAGTTTACAAAAATCCCAATAGAAAAATATATTATAAAATATGTTGCTCAGAAATCTAGATTTATTACAACGTGTTCAGATTCAATTAAAAAGGAAATTAAATATTATATTCCTGAAATTGAGTTGAAAAAAATTTTTAACTTATATTCAGCTATAGAAGAAAAATTTAAGCCATATCCAGAAAAAGCAAGGAAACTTAAAAATGAGTTAGGGCTTCAAGGACCAGTTATTCTCTATATCGGCCGAATTACTTCATATAAAGGTGTTGATGACATAATTACAGCCTATAATTTAGCAAAAGAAAAAATTAAAAATCTTAATCTGGAAATATGAAGATATCCATTTTGTTGGTTATATTGATGATATTGAAATCCCAATATATTATTCTATGGGAGATATCTTTGTAACCTACTCACATGCATCAGAGGGATTTGGATTGACTCCCATTGAATCAATTGCTTGTGGAACTCCTGTTATTTGTTCCAATCTACCTGCTTATAAAGAAGTGTTAAAAGATAATGCATTTTTTGTCCCTCCTCAAAAACCTAAATTACTAGCTGATAAAATTATTGAAGTATTTAATAATAAGGATTTAAGAATTAAAAAAATAAATAAAGCTCAAGATTTTATTCAAATATATTCATGGGAATCTGTTGGCCAAAAACTCGAAAGGATTTATCAAAAGTTTTTAATTGAAGATTGAGAGATATTCAATTTTTAGATAATTTATCTTAATTCTTACATTCACAAGGATTATTATTACATTTTGAACACTTAAAAGGATATTTGGTTAAGCATGCTTTTTCCAATCTAATATCAATCAAATTGGCGAGAGAACTCAACCAAGCTATGATGTCTGCCATTTCTTCCGATACATCTTTTTTATTTATCTCATCTTTTCTCAGTACATTTGCCAATTCTCCTACTTCTTCAATTAACCAAATAAAAGTTTTATGAATTCCTCTTTTCTTATCTCGATGAAAGTATAGATCTTTCATTAAATCTTGAAATTCACTTATATTCGCGTCCTCGCATGGATGGAGACCTTTCTGGTGAGACGCGTGACAGGCGTGATTACCGTCGGGGAACGATTGGCGGCTCGCTATCGGGCAATAGTAAAAACTTTTGCAAATTATGGTAAAATCTAATAAATAATTAATTTATATAAAATACCAAAAAGATTTTTTAGTTATAAGGATATTAGATCATATAACATTAATATGGAAATCGAGTATAATTATAATGTCAACGAGAAAACCTTCAAGACGTAAGAAAAGAAGAAGTGGAAATGCTCCTATGCCTCAAGGAGGTGCAGGATTAATCAGATTTTTTGAGGATCCTTCAATTGGAATAAAGATTGGACCAATAGCTGCTGTTATTTTTGCGGTTTCGCTTATGTTGGTAGTCGTATTAGGGAGGTTAGGTGTTTTTGGTTGGCTTTTTAGTCCTGGGGGATAAAAAGAATCCATTAAACTCTACAAATTTTTATAAATTGGAAGGTATTTCGAAAAATTTTAGCTAATGTTTTTCACTTTATTGTTATAGTAAATTTTTATTGTAAGTTTTAATTATTACATGTTAATTTAAATCATTTTATGGTAATACAGAATGAAAAAAAGGTCAAAGATTATACTGATTTCTCTGGTAATTTTATCATTATTCTCTATTGTTATTATTTCTCCCATTAGTCATAAAAATATACCGAATCAGAATCAATCTCAATCTCAAGCATATGATCCTCAAATATCTAATAATGATAATAATACTCTTTTAGTCACAGGCTTAACTAGATCTATTTATATTAGTGCTTATGGTCTGGTTCGAACTTTAGACGTAATAGATTTTGTTAATTATAAGAATAATCCCGTATCGGTATTTAAGATAGGGATTCCAGTAGGTAAATTTGATAATTTAGTTTACAGTTATGCTGAGGGATCTAGCAGAATGCATTTATCTTTATAAAAAGTATCGTCGGCTGATTCAGCTAAATGATATACATTAATATATAAAGATTTACTCGAATTTACTCCAAGTTCAGATACATCTTATGTCACATATATCGGTAATGTATTTCCAAATCTACCGTATTATATGAAAGGAATAATAAATACACGAGCCTACCCAGTTTATTTTGATAGTATTGAAGCATATGATTGGGGTGAAAAAGCTGGAAACGATATTTTGTATAGTTTTAATAAAATTCAAGAAGATAATACAAATATAACAGAGATAGCTCCATTTGCAACTAATATTGAAGACTATCAATCGGTAACTATTGGTATTAAAGTCACTGGAACAACATGGTTAGAATTTCAAGATATCTCTAGAAATGTTATTATTTCTCCATGGGGCACAATTAAGGTCAAAACTCATTATATTATCAAAAATAAAGGTGTGTTGACTATGAACCAATTTTCTTTAAATCTACCGACTTCAGCTGAAGGAATTCATGTATATGATTATTTAGGTAATATTACAGGTACTTCGGTTGGGGCAGATAATAAATTGACTATTAATCTAAGAAACAATAGACCAGTTTTATCCCCTGGAGGGGTGTATTCATTTAACGTTGAATATCATCTTCCTTTTGAGAAATATGTGACTTATAATTGGTTTCAACAAACTATTAAACTAAATCCTTTGTTTTCGAATTTTGAATTTCTCGGAAATAATCAAACTATAAATATTTTCATTGAAAGTGGATCAAAAATTGATTTCATGACAGAAACTCCAGACTCGATAACAAATGCCAATGGACAACTACAACTATCATATCATACAGAATATGTTACCCAATTCAATAAGCAAAATATCCTAATTACCTATAATATCAATTTATTTAGCTTTCTTTTCAGGCCATTGATTTTAATTCTAATTATCGCAATTATTTCATCATTATCTGTAATACTTATTAAACGTAGAAAGAAGAGTGAAATTCAATATCTTGAGAAAAGAAAACTCCCTGAAAGGGAAATTAAGGAATTTTGCTCTTTGTATGATGAAAAGAATGCTAAAAAAATATCGAAATCTGGTTAATAAAAACAAAGGAAGAATTAATGAAATCGAGAATGAAATTGATACTTTTAAAGATGATTTAATCCAAACAAATGAAACATTTGAAAATATCATAAAGAAGATAGATGTATTAGAGGCTGAAAGAACTACGGTTAAAGATGGATTAAATCTATTAGAAGCGCGCTACAAGAGGGGAAAATTACCTTCCAAAACTGCTTATGAAAAATTATATAATGATTTTCAAAAACGTAGAAAGAAAATTGACAGAACTATCGATAAACTTATACAACAATTAAGAAGTTATTTAATTTAATTCATTTTATTATTTTTTTACGATTATTATGAAATTATGGTTATTTGATATCTTAGCATGTCCAATAGATAAATACTATCCCTTGAAATTATATATTTTTAAATATTTAGAGGATCAAACCCAATTTGAGATGATATTAAAAAAGTTTAAATCTAGAAATATAGCAGAAATACTAGATGAAGATTTGATTTCCATATATGATGAAGCGGGAAGAAAGTTCATTAAAGATCAAATTACGATAAAAAGATTCTCATTAAAGCATTATTTGAAAAAAATCCTTCAAAGTATAGAAGAACTTGAAAATATAATTGATAAAAGTCAAAATGAAACCAGCAACGAAATATTAAAATTATTGAAATTAGAAGTTAAATCCAAAATTATTGAATTCTGGAAAAATGATGTTAAATTAGATCTAGAATTAATTTTACCAGAGTTATATCTTCTTAATAAAATTAAAGTAGATGTAGAGATTGAATCAGGAATATTATTTTGCAATAAATGTAAAAGATGGTTTCCCATAATTGAGAGTATTCCACGTATGTTACCTGATAAATATCGAGATGTAAACCAAGAAAAGGAATTCTTAAAAAACCATAAAAATTTATTAAATGAAAAATTTTTACAACAAAACCTTAAACCTTTTAATATTTAAAAATTAACAAAACATAATACCAGCCCGGTGGTGTAGCGGCCAAGCATCCGGGGCCTTGAACCCTGTGACCACGGTTCGAATCCGTGCCGGGCTACTTTTTTTATAATTTTTTAGGGGTCAGAGGATTCAAATTTAAGGCTTTTTAATTAAAAACAATATCGTCGATAACATCATATTCGCCTTATTTTTATAACTTCATTTTCAATATAGGATTTTAAGTAAAGTTTTTTTATTTTATTTGATAAAAAATAAAATATAAACATATTTGAGTATTTTAAATGATATTAGAATTAAAAAATCACTTTAAACTATGAGTCTAACCGATAAGAAAATTTGGATGGATATAGAACAACCAAAAGCAGCCGTAATGCTTACGCCCTTGATCAAAATGTTTGAAAATGAGGGGATAAATCTTTTAATAACTGCAAGAGACTATGATTCAACTTATGACTTATTAGATGAGCGATGTATTGATTATATTGGGGTAGGTTCTCATGGTGGAGCAAGCTTGGAAAACAAGCTAAAAACATATATAAAACGTCTTGATGGTCTTTTTAAACAAGTAATCAAATTCAATCCTGATCATTTCGTTAACTTCATATCTGTTGATGGTGTAAGAATCGCTTATGGCCTACAAATACCTTCTATCGGGTATAATGATGAACCACGTAATATTCCAGTTTGTAAATTAATATTTCCTTATATTGATAATTTAATTACTCCTCAATGCATACCTAAAGAATGGTATATTCAACTTTGTGCTGATCCTAAGAAAATTATACGTTATAATGGTATTGATGAAATTGCTTGGCTTTCCGAATTTGAGCCTAATCCAGAGATTTTAGGTAAATCAAATTTAACAAAAGGTAAATTTGTTATAATGAGGACTGAACCTTCAGCTGCGTGTTATTTCATAAACAAATTGAAACCGGATGAGACATTGCTGGGGGAAATTTTTCCTCCCATTTTTAAAGAATTTCCAGATTATAAATATATCCTTCTTGTTCGAAATCAAAAACAAGCTGATTATTTAAAAAGAAAATTAAAAGCATATATTTCGAATGAAAATTTACTCATTACTCAATATATACCCAATTTAGATGATCATTGCTTTTATTCTGGGTTAGTAATTAGTGGAGGTGGGACGATTGTTAGAGAATCAAGTTTACTTGGAATACCAAGCATTGAATTTTTCCCAGGTGAGACAGCTCCCCAAGAAATGTTTTTAATGAATAATGGATTCCCGTTAGAGCATATAGAAGGAGTAGATCGTATTGTAAAGAGATCAATAGAGATCTTAAATAAAGGACCATCGAAAAATAGGTTTAATATGTCTTTTAAAAATAAAATTAAACAGTTTGAAAATCCAAATAAAATTTGTTTTAATCGAGTAAAAATAAGTTTAGGATAAATTAATATCCTACAGTTTCTGAAATATAAAAAATTAAAATTAAAACACTAAAAATAATTATTAATTAAAAACTATATATTATTCTTAACTGCTAGAAGATTAAAATTATAAAAAGAATTGTTCAGAAATGGTGACTATAAAACTAATTGATTGGAATTTACTTGACATTT
>JARRLT010000331.1:7746-8390 GCA_037386725.1 Promethearchaeota archaeon | reverse complement strand
AGATTTCATCTGAAGAAGTTACTCATCAATGAGGTAATGTTTAACTCATTTGAAATCAATAATCACATCAATGGTAATGCACGCCCCCAGCACAATAAAACACAAGTAGATGAAACGATAGGGACGAACGGCTTTTTTTCCAAATAGAAAAATTTCGATTTTGCTATGTAAGAAAAACGACTTGCATTATTTTTGTGTAATCTCTAATTTCAATTGATATATTGAATTTTAAAGGTTGGAACAAGTTCCATTTTAACAAAATTATAATATTTTACGTTTATTAAGGTAAAAAATATTGGAGTGTGTTGAGGAAAAGTGGACACAAATAAAATTGGATTAATCGAAAAAATTAAAACCAGGAAAACCTACTGGGCCATTATTGCGGTTGTGGTATTATTTTTGGGCTATTTTAATTTCCTTAGGTATTTGTTTTGCAGGAAGTGCTTCTATAGGATTCCCTATTCCCTTTCCATTTGTTTTATTTTCTTTATCAAATTCTATTTATTTTAAATTTGGTAGGGATCTTGGATATTCTTTATCTCAAATTCTTCAAATTCCTTCATTTTGGCTCCAAATTACAGGACTTGCAGTTGCAGGAGGTTTAGGTTGTGCTTTAGGAGAATTCTCTGGTTATATTGTAGGCT
>JARRLT010000331.1:0-7737 GCA_037386725.1 Promethearchaeota archaeon | reverse complement strand
GCAGAAAAAGCTGAATCCGGTGTTATTAAAAATATAAATGGATTTGGTAAGTTAGTGTTAGGAAATCCAAAAAGAGTACCTCTCTATGTTTTTATCTTTGCATTAACCCCATTACCAGACGATATCCTCTTTTTACCTCTTGGAATGATCCGCTATCCCCCATGGAAAGCTTTAATACCTGGATGGTTAGGAAAAAATTTTACTACGTTCTTTTATTGTATATGGCCTGTATTGGTTCAATTTGGGTTTTCAGCTGCGGGTATTCAAACAGATGCTATATCCGACATTGTGACTGAATCCATTCTTTTACTCATCACTATAACAGTAATGTTATTTATCTTTTCTTTTAATTGGAGTAAATTAATTGAAGAAAGGGAAAAGAAGGCTAAACAAAAAATCAAAAATGAAATAGAGATAAAAGATTAAATCATTAAATTTTATTATGTTGAATAAAAATATGAATTGTAATATTATTTCAACATTTTAGAATTTCAACTAAACCAATAAAATTGGCTAGAATTTAATCTTTGTTATTATTTAAACAATTTTTACAAACAAATACTGTTTTCTTTTTCCCCTTGCTATTTTCGTCGTAATACACTCGTTTGTAGATATAATTATTACATATCTCACAAACAGCATGAGTTCTTTCTTCACTTAGCAAAGGACCTAATTTTTCAAATGTCATATACGAATCTGTTATTTAGATATCTTTTTTTGAGATTTTTATTTCGATTTGTGGATACATACGGTTTTTTAAAATTAATCCAACTTCTACAGCAGTGGATATTTCACTTCCTTCACCTTTAATTAAAATAGATCTTCGACCTCCTGATAAAGCAAAAATACCATCTTTAATCGCTTGGTCCATATCTCTTCTTTTCTTTATTAATAAAACAGTATCACTTACCATAGATTAAAAAAACCTTTTATAGCCTTTAAAAAATTTCTATCAAAAGAAGTTCTCACATAATTATATATTTCAAATAATAAAAAGTTGTGTTCTTTATTATATTTAAAGAAACCTTTAGATTTGAATTTCTGCCTTTTTTAAATATTCTCTAAGGAGTTTTTTATATAAATTTATTCGATTTTGAATTACGTTAATTGTGTTGCGTTCTTCTGTATCTAAAAAGTTCCAAAATGGTTCAATTTTTTTATAGTGGGATCTAAAATCATTTATTATCTTATTACATAACTCTTGAGATTCATTTAATTTCTCTTGTATGAATTTTGAATATTTTTCTTGTTTTTTCTTGAATGATTCCATCTCCTCTTTAGATCTTAATATTAGTAATTCTTCAGTGAATTTTTTAAGATCTCGTTCCAATTTTTCACGGAATGGAGGAAATTTGGTTTCTTTACCTTTATTTAACTCCCATATATATTGAGTAGTATCGTCTAGATTTATAGGTTTTCCCTCTTGACTCTCATCGTATGGAATTAATCCAAATTGTTTTCGTAACTGATTAAAACCTTTAAATGCTACCTTATCTTTTAAATAATCAATAATTTTTTTGATATCATCATTTCCACTTAAAATTTTCTTTATTATCTTATTATGAACTTGTACCTTGGAATTTTCAAAATTTAAATCAATATAATCATAAGTGGATTGTGTTCCTCTTTGTGGATTTTTTAATCTCAAAGCTCGAATACCTAAGGTATCATCAGCTAATCTAGTATGATCAAAAATTAAACCAACCGCAAATGGATTAGGTAATTGATAACCTAGTTGAGTCAATGTATCAACTCCAGAGAAGAAAAATGAAAATCCTGGATGGGTATGCCACCAACCAATAATAAATTCATTCTTTTTATCTCTAATTGATCGTTCATACACAGAAGAATCAATTTTAGCCATATCTACATATTGTTTATTTTCAAATTTTACTCCTGCTCTTCCCCCAACCACCATTGGTATTGCATCTTTTATAATTATTGTATTTTTCTTTTCTTTTTTTACATTTCCAATTAAAATACCATAAACTTCACGCCACTTATCTGTATCAATCTCATCGTTTGCATGACGTATCGCATAACCAATTATCCTCTTATGTGCTTTCCATAATAAAAGTACATTTAAATCTAAAGCTGAGAGAGTATTTTTTTCGTCTTCAATATAATCTTTGAATTCTTTATATTTCAATTCTATTTAAGAAATATCAATTATTATCATAAATAAATTTGCTTTTAAGTTTATAGAGAATTTTAGGTAAGATTTTGATAAATGAAACGAGTTATTGGTTTTACTGGTTTACCCGGATCTGGTAAAACAACAGCGTTAGAAGGAGTAAAGGATTTAGGAAAAATTGTAATAATGGGGGATGTGGTAAGAAATGAGGCAATAAAGCGCAATTTGCCTTTAAGTGGTAAAAATTTGGGAAATATTTCTAAAGAACTGAGAGCGACATATGGTGAAGATGTTATTGCAGTAAGATGTATTGATTTAATCAAAGATATTAATAATTATGATATCATCTTTATTGATGGATTGAGATCTAAAGAGGAAGTTAAGATATTTAGAAAAATATGGAAGTTTCCTATAATAGCAATCATTATAGATGAAGAAAGAAGGAGAAAATTACTTCTTGAACGAACAAGGAGCGATGATCCGATATCATTAAATGAAATCAAAAAACGAGAAGAACGGGAAGAAAAATTCGGGATAGTTGAAGTTATTAAAAGTGTAGATTATCAAATAGTAAATGATGGCAATAAAGAAGCACTTAAGAAAAAAACAAGAAGTTTGGTTAAAAAAATTATTGAAAATTATTAACTTTTTTATGTAAGGTATTCAACAATTGCTTTAGACAAGGAAACTCTGCTAACCTCATTATCAATTGAATCTGTTCCTATCATATATTTTTCTTGCCCCACTTTTTTTAGCTAACTTAATTGCTTTAGCCATCGTTCCACCTGTGGCAATTATATCATCAGCAATAACGATATCTTTATTTTTTAATTCTAATTCCCCTTTCATCGTTATTTCTCCTGTCTTGACATCTCTATGCTTTTCAAACACTTCGACAGGAACTTCTTCTCCAAAATATTTTGCGAAAGCTTTAGAACGTTCAATAGCACCTTTATCTGGAGACACAACTATGATATCTTTTGCTCCTAATAACTTTATATAGTCTGCTAATAATCTCATTGAGTCAATATTTATGGTTTTACAAGACATTTCCTCTAACACTTTAGGAGCATGAATATCTACCACATAAAATTCATCAATATTATAACTATTAATCATTCTAAGAATAGCATTAGCAAATTGACATTCGCCAGGCCTGAAAATTTTATCTTGTCTGGCATAAGCAAGGTATGGTACTACAACAATTATCCTTTCGGCTCCAATTCTTCTAACAGCATCAATTATCATCAATAATTGAAAAATTCGAGCGTTTTGATCTACATTAGCACTAGGAGCTAAAGATTGAACAATTAGTACCTCTTTTCCTTCAATAATTGTTTCATCCTCAACATTTAGGCGTAAATAGTTTTCACCGTCTGGAAATGTTTTAAATTCGGTATCTATACACTCAATCTGCATTTGTTTTGCTATTTTTATACCAAGGATTTGACTAGCTGGTCCTGCAATCAAAATCTTTTCCATTTTAATCACTAATGTTATATATTTTAGTACAAATTTTATTTATTTTATTATTTCTATTAACTTTTTAAGAATTCCAAACTTTTAGAGAATACTTCTTCTCTATGATTTTTAAATGAATGCCCTCCGTTATCAAAAATAAGAACATTCTGAGATGGCAAACCCAAATGTTCTTTTATCAGATTTAAGTTCTCAAAAGGGATCTGTTGATCATCCTTACAATGGGCTAAATAAATTCGTTTCTTATTTAGATCATTTTTTTCTAAGAAATAAATGGGGCTAATGGCTTTTATTATTTTTTCAGGAAATGGTACTTTCTTATAACTATGATAATCATATCGGGTACATAATGAGATTAACTTTTTAGCTCTTTCATCTTTATAACCATGACTCAATATTATTACACCTCCGAATGATCTTCCAAAAAGAAAGATATCACCATTTTTAAGATAGTCAGATCTGTTTTCAATTATCCAATTAATTACTAAATGGATATCCGAGACTATTTGGGGAAAATATTTCAACCAATTTTTCCCCGTTTCTTTTGAAGTCTCTCCATGAGCTCTGTAATCATAAGAAAGAACATAATATCCCGCACGAGCAAATCTTTCGGAGAAATACTTCACAAATTTACTTTCTCTATGTTCTAAGAATCCTGGAAGGTTAATTATCCATGATTGACGACCATTTGTGGCAGGATCTCTGTAAATACTCCCTTTTAGTTTGAAATTTGCATTTTGGATCTCAATCTCTATTTTTTCTTCTATTATATTCTCCATTTGAATCAGTTAAAACATTACATTTTTTCGTATTTTTATTTTTTATCTATAAAAAAATTAATCTTATTTTTTTAGATACTTTCATTTTCAAACAAAAAAGAAAATTTAAAATAAGATTTACTCAAAGATTGGTTTCTTTATAGTTTTTTAAAGCACTTTTTAATGTTCGGATGGCTAAAAGAGCGCAATGTTTATGATCTTCTGGTAATCCTTGTAATTCCTTATCTAATTCCTCTGGAGTTAATTCCTCAGCTTCATCTAACGATTTATTTTCTGCTAATAAAGTTAATTGGGCTCCCGCGGCTACCGAAGCCCCAAAAAAATTGCATTTGATCCCCGCATGAACCTCTGTAAGAACTACTCACTGTAATATTTTCTGAATTAGGTTTCCCCCAATTAGGAGGATTATGAAATAATTTAACGATACGTTCATTAAAATCTTCAATTTCTTTTTGGATTATTTCTTGTTGAAGATTATCCACAAATTCATCAAATTGTTTCTCTTTCATTTCAGTAGTTCCTATTACTGTTTCGCTAACTTTTCTATAGCTGTGTCGATCATCTTTAATTTTATGGAATATTTTTCCATCAAATCAGCAAATTTATCAACGCCTATCTCTTTATCTTCTTTCAATACTTTTAATTCATTAATGGTCCTTAAAATTCCAGCTTTTTTATCTAATAATTTTTCTTTTTTACTGTAAGGAATTTTCTTTTCTAGTTTTTTCTTTCTGAAATTTTTGAACCTTTTTTCATTAAGATCTTTCGGTACAAATTGAGTCAAATAAATTTTCTTCATAGCTTAATTCTTTAACATCATCGATTTCTTTTAAATCTCTTTCAACTACGGTGAGATTATCATTAATACTTTCTCTTTCTTCATTTGTAAGGGCCTTTAAATCTTCAAGCATTGAAATCCAGATTTTTTGTGCTTTTCTTAAATAAAACTTTGCCTTCTGTTTAAGTTTTTTTACTTTTTGTTCATTAATCGGGGTGATGGATGATTCTATGGAGGCTTTTGCCTTAAGATAACAAGAGTTTCCCATATCATAATGAAAGTGTGCTCTAATTTGTTGTTTTTTCTTTTCATCATGCTTTCTTAAATAGAATAACCTTTTAGACAATGCAGACAGTCCAGCATATAGTTTTGATGCAAAATATATATTATTTGAACTCTCCTCTCTCGTAGCTGCAATACTTTGAGCTAAAATTCGAGTTTCTTCAGAAGAAAGTTCAAGGTTTTCTGTATTTAAAACATAACCCCTCTCTTTTTGAAGTGTGCTCGCTGCACTAAAATATGCCGCGGTTTTATACATTTTACTACTTTCAACCATTGCAAGTACAGCATCATCATATTCTTCATCTTTCTCATAATTCTCAGATAGAACGGAATAAGCACGAGCGAGTACCCAAAGTGTGCGAGCACATTCAAACATAATATCATATATTTCAATATCAATACTTTCTTCAGGATCATGAAATGATTGGGTGATGTCCAAATCTCGCATTATTCTTTTCTGATCTTGATTTTCATAATTGATATTCAATATTTTTGTGTATTCTAAAACATAATTAAGATCGTCCAATGAAAACGTTTCTTCATCTTTTATAATCGCTTCTTCTAATTTTTTTATATTAAAATGAAGATAACGAATCCGTCTCATTTCTTCTTCTGTAAAAAACATTTTTGACACGTTAAAATAAGTATTTATAAGTAAATTGTATTATTTATAAGTAAAACATCTTCGGTTATTACTTTTATGAAAATAAGATAATTGTAATATCTGTTATATTTTGTCAAAATGAATTCACAGGAAATCTTTATTTTTGAATATATCTCTGGAGGCGGTTTCAATCGAATTCAAATTCCCTCTTCTTTATTATGTGAAGGATATAGTATGTTAAGGTCACTAATTTCTGATTTTTCTAAGGTCGGTTTTAAAATTAAAACTCTTTTAGATAAGCGTATTGAATTTTTATCATCGTTTTTGGATGCAGATAAAATATTGAGTGTATCTTCTAAAGAAAATTTTATAACTAAATTTTCTCAAATGTTAAATGAAACAACTTACTGTTTTATAATCGCACCAGAGTTTTCGAAAATTCTTTATAATCTAACTAAAAAAGCTTTAAAGTCTAAATCTATACTTTTGAGTCAAAATGTAAAAGCGATAAAACTAGGATCCTCTAAGTTTGTAACTTTTGATTATTTTAAAAAGAAAAGATTACCAACACCGAGAACTTTTAAATTTAATGTGAGAGATGGAATATTTGAAATAGAAAAATTATTTAGAGAAGGCAAAATTAAATTTCCTTTTATTATTAAGCCAGATGAGGGTGTTGGTGCTGAAAATGTATTTTTAGTTCAATCAACTAATTCACTCACCTACATTTTTAATCACTTAGAAGATATCCTAAAAGATAATAAATATGTAGTTCAAGAATATATTGATGGAATTGGTTTAAGCGGATCAATATTAGGAATTAAAAATACCCAAAGAATTACAAAATCTCGTTGTAAATTATTAAGTATCAATTTTCAAAATATTTCCTTTAAAGATGAATTTCATGATTCAGAATATCTTGGAGGATATACCCCTTATGATGTTGAAGAATCTTTAAAAAAGAAAATTCGAATATATCTTAAACTTTTGAAGTCTCCCGATTTATCAGGTTATTTTGGAGTAGATTTTGTTTTGAGTAATGAAAAAATTAATTTTATCGAGATTAATCCACGATTAACGACTTCCTACTTAGGTTTAAGAAATGTATTGGGTTATAATCCCGCGGAAATAATTTATAAAGCAAAATAAAATCATATTAAAAGCGGGGGTAAAAATGCAAAATAAATGGCAAATTCCAATAGTCATATTTTTGTTTGTACAATTTAGCTCCGCCCAGGTACATACAACCCTCAATGATTTTTTTCTTCCCGGATCACAACCGTTAGAATCTGGTGATTTATCAAGCCCGGCTCAATGCAGCGGCTGCCATGCTGGATATGCTACAAATCCAAATATAGAACCTTCTTTCGGCTGGGAAGGCTCAATGATGGCTCAGTCCCTGCGTGATCAGCTTTTTACAGCAACCATGTCAATTGCCAGGCAGGATGCCGATTCAAGCGCGGATTTGTGTTTACGCTGTCATACTCCGACCGGCTGTGATCGTCGTATCGATCGCGTAACCGCAATGTGTCGAAGTGTTTCACAATCATGATTTAACATCACCCCACACCGATTACCATTAAAAATTCCTGCTATGAAACCGGCGTTGGAGTCGTGATATGACATGGTCGACACCGTATCACTTATAACTCATCGGGGGTACCCCTGTGGAGAGCGGCGG
>JARRLT010000330.1:0-2567 GCA_037386725.1 Promethearchaeota archaeon | reverse complement strand
CAAGCTTCGAGCCCTTTTAAAGATTGTCCCAGAATTTCTGTGAAATTCTGTGGAAAAGGTAAATTCACAGCCCAATTTGCTAGGAAATTCCATAGAAAATCAACCGATTAAATTCACTCACGAAGTTGTTGATACGATATATAATCAACTTTCATTTGAAGAAAAATACATTAGACAAGAAAATGGCCTTTTGGTGAGACTTGATCCCATCATGGTTGTTAAAGACTATCTTGAATCGTCAGGATATAAATTAGAGGGATATTGGTATAGCTGGGGTTCACAAAATCCTTTTGAACGTTTAGAAATAAATCTCGAACGATTAAATAACTACGTTAACGAAGAAATGCTTTTAAAAGTCCAATCTTTAAAAAATTTCTTAGTAAATGAGAAAATACATGAAGATTCAAGATCTAGACCTTTAATTATTGGTTTTACCCTCGGAGAGTCCAATTTTGAATATAATATTAATTTTTGGAAAGATATTAATGAACTTAATAGTAAAAAAGACATTCTAGACTTTTTGGCTAAAACAAAAATTAACGATAATTTCTTTCTCTTAAAAGTTGATATTGATAAACATCAAAACATAGAAGTTATCATTGATTCCCATCAGAAACGGATGATGAAAGAGATTATTCTTAGCTATGAGTCACTAAAAAATCATCAAGGCATATCTTCAGAAATATATCAAAAAATAAAAGGGGAATTAAATAAAATTGGGAAAACAAAGGATTTTGCCAACAATTATCTGAAAGAGAATATTTTTGATACCCTCTTAGATTATTTTGTAAATCATGAAATCCTAGCCAAATTATACGGACAATTCTATGATCAGAATGATGGACGCTTACCACAATCTTATAGAGATAAATATGTCAAAAATTGGGAGAATAATGACGACATTAAAAGATTTCAGAGACTCCTATGGGGAATTCTGTTAGATTTCAGACACCCCCTTACAGGTCATAAATTTACATTAAGCGAATGGATGAGTTTTCCCTTACATCATTGGAAGACTGCGAGTGGACATGAAAACAAATATGAGTGCTTCTTTTCCGCACTGATTCCAATAATAGAATCAGGAACTTATGGTCATAAATGGGTTGGAAATCAGGTAGATTTAGAAAATAACGGGGCTACAATGGAAATGTGGTTTAGAGATATTATTAATTCAATTATAAGTGGAAATATACCCAATATGTGGAAAGATCATCTTTCAATAGAAGAATTGGGTCTTTTTAGAACATATTCAAATTCAATTGGTCAATTTAGGGAATTAATAAATATATTTCTTAGTTAAGTTTTAAATGTAAGTTTTTAAATAAATTATGATGTTAATATAAATAAGTTTCAATAATAGAGGAATAAAACACAAATAATGTATTTTGGAGGAGAATTAGGCAAAAAACGTAAGGGTTTATCAGAAAAAGAGCTTCATGTCATTGAAAAGATTGAATCGGGAGCTGTTGAGAAAACTTACATTAAAGTAAGTGAAAATTATGACATAATTTCAGTTGATATAATAGATATCCATATAAATCAGATACCTATAGTAATCCAAGAATTAAAATTTCTAGAAAGATTAACTATTAAAGAGAAAAATTTAAAAAAGTTACCAGAATCAATTGGAAATCTTTCTTATTTAACAGAATTAACTATTTATGAAAGCAGCATTGAAAAGTTACCAGATTCAATTAAAAATTTGAAAAATCTTACGGATTTGACAATTGGTAATAGCAAACTGAAAGATTTCCCACCAGAAATTTGTGAATTAAAAAATTTACAGATTCTAACTCTAGATAAAAATCAAATAAAAGAGATAAAAGAATGCATTATATTATTGAAAAATTTAGAAAGCCTAATAATTCGAGAAAATAAATTGATTTCTATACCCAATTTATTTAATAATTTAAACAATTTAATATCTATTAATCTTAGTAATAATCAAATTACTGAAATTCCAAACTCAATATGTAATCTTGATAAATTAAAACGTTTACAACTTAATTATAACAAAATAAGACAACTTCCTGAAAATCTTGGAAAACTAAAAAATCTTCTTGAACTATCACTAAAAAATAATTCAATAGAAAATTTACCCGAATCTTTTACTGATTTAAAACAATTAAGCGGATTAGATCTAAGTAATAATAGATTTACTGAATTTCCTGAAATATTGAAGAGAATGAACTTATTTGAGCTTGACATCTCTGGAAATCCGATCGATGAATTTCCAACAAGGTTAAAGAACATTCAAATGAAAGAAAAAGGCAAATATATATAATCTCATTTTTTCGGATTTATTTACATCTCCCTTAATTAACTATGAAGCGAATTTATGGAATTGGACTCATCCGCCTTGAAGATGGCGGGATTCTCTTCTCTGCGGATATAATCAAACACAATCCGCCTTAAAAAATCTGATATGGTAGTGTACTTTTCCTTTTTTGCGAATTGTTTAATTTGCCTTTTTTCGCGGTCATTGACCGTAAATTGCAGATATTTATAGGAAGATTTTGATTCGTTCAGTTTCAAGTTTTCATTCATTTTTAGGTTCCTCTCTACTG
>JARRLT010000329.1:0-4446 GCA_037386725.1 Promethearchaeota archaeon | reverse complement strand
AATATTCAGTAATAAATTTCACTAAAAATCATAATCCTCTATTTTGAAATTCTCCGCAATTTCAAAAAGATCAAATTCTTCCTTTTTTCTCTTTTTTTCAGATGTATCAAACGCTTGCTTAATGGTTTTTCCTTTTAAGGAATGATCCACATAATCCCTTGGAGATAAGTTAGTACTATTTAGACTTAACAGAGTCTCAATCGCTCCAAAAACATAACATATCGAATCTTCATAAACTTTTCGTGCCTTATGAGATTTCACTTTATACAGAAGACAATAGAAAAGAAGTATGATGGTTACCATTTGATCTGTTAAATTCGAGAATTTAAAGGCGACAGGAATAAAAAGAGGATTTTGCCTGTTACCTTCATACATCACTCGATAAATTTCTTGTCGATCAAATTTTAACTCATATCTCTTCTTCAATTCAGTTGGATTTTTTACTAATACTTTATCCTCTTCCTTGTAAAATATAGTTGTATTTCGCTTTAACATTTGAACAAATTCATCTGTCTTTGATCTTGCGTTCTTTACTTTATCTTTATTAAAATCTATTAGAAGGAGCACTTCATAAATATTTATTAATGCTTCTACAAAAAAGATTTCGATACTAGCATAATAGGAGGAATCGTCTTTTAATTGATCGATCTTATCCTCCATATGATCAAGATAATTCCATGCTAAAGTAAGAGCAGAGAATTCCTTGTCAGTAAATGAGGCTGAATTCATGATTTTATTTTTAATTTTATTTTTTAGTTTCTTGAAGATCAATATTCCTCATTTATTTATAAAGAAAAATTAATTGAGGGAAGATATAATCTTCTTTTATAAATAGAAATTCATTGAACATATTTAACCTTTAGTGGCATGTATGCCAATAATAAGAAGAAGGATTCTAAACTAATCATGCTATGAGTTTTAAAATTTTCTATCGTTTCAAAAATTAACTGAATAGGTCAAAAATCATTATGATTTGAATAAACGTTAAATAGTAGATGAGCTACATTTTATAGTAGTTTTTAAATTTTTAGTAAATAAAGAGAGAGACACCAAGATTCTCTTACTATTAAGAATTCCTAATTTTATCCTTAACTCTACTTATTATCACTTTTTTGCATTGATTAACAGCTTTATCGATGGAAAAAAGATCTTCTTTACCGAGAAAACTATTATCTTCTAACTTTGAATACTTACACAACGCAGCATTGCTTAATTCATTCACTAATTCTCTATATATTGTATCCAAGTCAAAAAAGGGCCAATCAATTCCAATACTTTGTAGTGGGTTTTGTAGCCCTTTCAATTCTTCATTGATTTTGGATTTCATTCCCTTATGTTTTCTTCTTTTGGCTCCATCTAAATATTGGAAGACATTTTCTAGCAGCCTAGAGATTCGATCATTTATCTCATTTAAATTAATTTGAGTTTCTTCATCATCCTCAGATCCTTGATCAGGTGGTTCTATTGGTTGACCAATCTTTGATTCAAACTGAAGATTTCTCTATTAAAGATGTGCGCGAGTATTGCATTAGAGCAAATGCAGTAAATCGAGTTATAACTCCTAAAAAAGTTTTGAAAGCTTTGATTCATCCAAAAAAGACCTTTGGCATTGTCAAATATGTGCTGAAAATGAACTATACCTCTCCAAATCAAGTGGATCAACAAGTTTCTGATGTTGACCTTCAAGAAAAAAAGCGCTAAATTATGTTGTGTATTGGTTGATTCCTAAACTTTTTTGATTGCTTTTTCTTCATTTTTATATAAAATTGTAATGTTGTCCCCATTTTCATGGAGTGTAAACGGGCGATTCTTACTTTGAAGATAGGTCTTGAGAGCTCTTTCTAAAGCCTTTCCAACATCGCTCTCGTTTCCTAAATTTATATTTTTTAATTGATCATCATCTACTCCATCAAATACGATCTCAAACAAATTACGTAGTCGTTCAACCAAATCCCCCACCACGGAACTCTCAATATCTAATTTTAAAAATTTTAAATTTTCGATAAAATGTGTGAGTATGTTCCCTATTTGTTCTTTGAACTTGAACTCATATTCATTTAATTTAGTCTTTATATTTTTATAATTAGATGCCCAGAGAACTGCAAAGAAAGTTAGAGCAAATTTTTCTACATCAGTTTTATCAAAAAGGATATCCGCTCTAAGAAAAGGATTTATTCTCCTCTTTATACGATGAGGGGCATACTTTTCAAAATCTTCAAGGATACGATTACTTAAAACTAAAAAAATGTAGAAGGTTACTTCCATATTATAGGCTTCTTCCGATGTCCGAATAAGTATATTTCCAAATCGTTCGATGTGCTTAACCTTCATTTCTTCACTTATTTCTGGAGCACTAATTAAATCGATCTCATCTATGAAAAAGTAATATCTTTTATCACCAGTGCATTTACTAAAAGAGGACCGTAAGTGATCATTTAGTGCTTTGAAACCCTCTTCTGACGGATTAAAGATATGATAACTCGAGTGATTAGAGGGAGAAGCGCTTTCATATTTCAATCGTAAGAATTGAGCAAGCTGAGACTTTCCCATTCCGTATTGTGTCTTTTCGCTATAAATTGAATATATTCCTCCAGGATAGAGCGTGATCATCTCATCTACTTTTTCCTTTAGAAGTTGCCCTATTTCTAAAGATTTAAGCAAGACTTGACGAACATTTTCATAAGAAGCCATCATTGGTCTTCCAAGTGCCCACGCTTGTTTAACTTTAAGAAAAATTTCAGGATCTTCTGATTTAAACTGCTCAATTTGATTAATAGCATCTCTTATTTCATTATATCCAACTATTTCTAATCGCCTTTAGGAAATAATTTATAATTATCAGAGAGAGTAATTCTTGCCTTCAGCTCCCCAGTCTCCCTTATTCGGTAAGTTTCTATTGATTTATATTCTTTGATCTGTTTAGGGGGTAAATCCTTGTAAGATTTGTCATTTAAAATCTCTCTTGGAATGTCAATTCCACTAATATCGATTTTATTTTCAATCCATAGTTCAATAAGATAATCATTTATGCGATGAACTTGAGGAGAATCCTTAAAATTTTTCTTTACTTTTTTCACATTCAAGGTATTCTTACTTCTGAGGAGATAATTATAGATAAGTTGTTTATTTTGAGCATCCTCATTTGATATGGTTATAATTTTAATGATTGGAATTTGATCGATTAGTGAGACTTTCATTAAAAGTGTAAGCAGGTTTTTTGTTGATGTTAAGGAAATCTGACGATTATTTCGTTCTAATAACTCCTTAAGGATTATGGGATTAAGTGGTTTATTATCAAGATGAGATAAATTTTCTTTTGAGAGGATTTCTGAGAAAATTTTTTCCCGAATTTTATCAATAAAAATGGCATAGGATTCCGCTTTAACGAAGCCTCCAAAAAGAAACTCTCTAAACTTAAGATATGATTTAAATGTTTTTTCATTAAGCCTAACATCAGAAGACAACACATTCTTGAATGCACATAATTTATAGAATTTTTTTAGGTTTAAATTGGGAATTATGATTCTTATCTTTATCGCCTTTTTAATTTATATTAAGTATAAATCAGTAAAAAGATTGATTGATCCTTTTAAATACTTTGGGTAGTTACAAAAGATAGTGATAATATTATTCTTGTTGTAGCCTCCTAAAATTTTTTCTTTAAATATAAAAATTTCAGATAAGTATTAATAGGATGAACGCAAAAATAATATCACCTTAATTAGTCCGTAAGTAAAAAATTCAGATAAATCCAATTAGAGTCGATTTTCAATGAATAGAAAATATCTTACATTTATTTTTATATTCGTATTTAGTTTTTCCTATTTTGGTTTCGCTTTCTTTCCGTATGATTTCCTTCAAGATAATTCAAGTATTAAGGCTAATCAAGCAAATTCTACCAAATCTTCTTCAGATCCTAAGATTGATTCGTTGTTAGGAGAAGGTCCTGTAACCGATCCCAGATTAGTTAAGTTTGATGAGAATGGAGAAGAATATATAGTATTTGGGACCGATGAGGGAATCGTAGTCATAAGTAAGTTCGGTGATATCGTCATGAGTTATCGAACTGATGCAAGTGTGATTGCGTTCGATCTTATCGAAGACATTTCTGGGGACGGGTTTAAAGATATAGCTCTTATTACCTACACAGCCAAGAAGGATAACGTTATGGCAATATCTTCGGATAAAGGGATTTTATTATGGAACTATAAAAGATCATCCCAAACACTTGCACTTGATGCTGAAAAGAATCCAATGATCTATCAACAAGAAGTAGATAATGTATGGGATATTGAAAAAGCAACCGATATAAATTCAGATGGAATCTCGGAAATTTTAATAGCATCTACATCGGAAATAATAATGCTTGACGGAGCCACCGGAGGAGTTGTTTGGGTAAATTCTAACGCTTGTTCTAATAATGTATGGAGATTAGAATATTCCAAT
>JARRLT010000328.1:0-5343 GCA_037386725.1 Promethearchaeota archaeon | reverse complement strand
GTTTTACACGCGCAATAATTTTCCTTTCAAGTGTTTTGTTATTGAGAGCACTGGACACAATTTTAGCCGCGGTTACGCTTCCAGAAGGTGTAATGGTTAATTCAACAATTACGCGACCCTGGATCGTTGGATCTTTACGTAGCGCACGATTGTACATTGAATAAAATGCACCTTTATACTTTTGAAAAATCGTTTCAATTTCTTCCCTGGTACGTTCTGCTGAGCCTGCAGAGTTTCCGCCACTACCGCTAATAGGTGATGATTTGGCAACTTGTATATTACTGGAAACCGCGGAGGTTGAATGCCCCTCCAGTTTCTGATCAACAGTTGCGACCGTTAAACGGCTTTTATCAACACCTGAACTAAGTTTATTGGCTGATTTTGAAATAAGCTTGGAGGCATTATATTCTTTTGTGGATTTTTTGACGGCCCGGGTTTTTTCAATTTTCCCAACTCGTTGGATTGCAGAAAGTAATTTATCCATGTTTTCTTCATCAGCAATTGCACTATAAATTCGTCTATCCTCTGTTACTTTTAATGGAGAGTCCCAAATTACATTAATATCGAATTCCTTTACTATTGAATCTAACTCAATGTAAGGTCGTAATTTCATTAAAACGGTATATGTTTTATCTTTATTTTCTAGAATAGAGAGAATTTCTGCTTCAGGAGAAAGTCCAGCTTCATTTATTGAATAACCTGGTTTCATTTTGATTTCTGTAAGCATCAAAGTGTAATTTCTTAGAAAATCTATTTTGAATAGTTCCAGACCCTCAACTGATTCTACTTTTTCAAAAATCTTTCTCTGCGCTTGTTTAAATTGAGAGTTTGTTTTCAACTCAATTATTACTTTTCTAGTATCTGACATATTAATTCACTACCCTATATTTAAACCCTATATATATGGCATCATTCTTATATTTTCATGTTGATAATATAATCTCAAGAATAATATCGACCTATAAAATTAAAAATAAAAAGATCGTCATATCGATTTTTCTTCAAAAATCAAGATATGGATTTTTATTTAATGTGCGCAATTTTAAATATTTCACATTATGGAGCATCAATTGGAGAAATTATGTATGCTGCAAAGAGAATCAAGGAAAATAATCCTAAAAGTTGGACCAATGAGTGGCTAAATTTAGCCAGAAAATGTCAAGAGAGGGCAAATGAAGCAAATTATAAAGGAGATTTTATAACTGCAAGACAAAATTACTTCCATGCTTATACATATTATAGATTAGGGATAATAGGGATCTCTGTAGTAGAATCTAAGAATTTACGAGATGAAATTTATTTTAAATTTGTATCATGCTTTCAAAAAGGAGCCTCCTTTCTAAACGAATATATTGAACCAATTAAAGTTCCTTGGAACCATAATGGTATAGAGTATGAAATGCCTGGATATTTTATGTCGCCGGATAATAGCGGAATAAGGCGTCCGACAATTATAATTTTAAATGGAGGAGAAATGTATCCGGAAGATCAGTACTTTTGGGGAGGTGCGGAGGCGATAAGCAGAGGATTCAATGTTATTGCTATTGCTTATGAAGGACAAAGAGCTATTCCTGTATTATATCCAAACTTACCGACTTTGGATCCTTTAATGGAAATGAAAGAACCCGGATTTCATAAATTTATAGTGGATTATACTTTAAACCGACCTGAGACAGATTCAAAACGAGTAGGAGTAATTGGGTTTAGCTCAGGAGCATATCAAGCAATGCATCAAGCTTCATTTGATGATCGAATAAAGGCACTCGTATTAGCAGCACCTCTTTATGATATTAATGCATTACTCACAGAAGAGATCCCAAGTGTTTTACAGAATGCCCCTCCCTTTGTTTTAAATACTCTATTAAAAATTGCGTTAAAAGTAAATTCTTTCACAAGAGTTTCTCTTGAACATGCTAGTGATACTTCTCGTGTAAATTCAATTAAAGAACTTATGGATTTATCGAAACGAATTCCACCCGTTGATCCTAAATTAATATCCTGTCCCGTTCTTTGTTTAGTTGGAGAGGGAGATTCTGATGAACAAATTCGTCAATTCAACAAATTTTATGATTTAGTTTCAAGTAAGATTAAGGATAAACGAATATTCACTATGGAGAATGGTGCAAGCATGCATTGCCAAATAGATAATTTTAGTCTACTTGAAGAAATAGCATTCGATTGGTTAAATAAAGTCTTTGGAATAAATTAAGTTTTAAACGGAGGATAAATCCTATGGATAAACACCCCCCAACCTTTTTTAAAAGGTTAAATTTGGATCATTAACAATTTCTTTAGAAATTTAGTTTATTAATCCGAAAATATTGAGTTTAATTAGGAAGGTTGATGTATATTGAAATGCGAAATTAATAATTTATTATTAAAAAAAGTATAGCTTTTTAATAAAATACATATTTGATTAATAAAATCCCCTTCTAGAATAATTAGCGGCAAATAGCTATATTTATATATAAAGTTTATCATATTACTAGTGTTATTAATATTATTAATATTATATTAAATATTTTTTAACAAATGTAATAGAAAAACTAATAACTAACGAGGGTAAAAAAATAAAAATGTGTTATTTTGGGAATAGTTGGGAGAAAGAAACAGTTAAAAATTGTCAACATAATTATCCATTGATGAAGAAACAAGAAGATGTTGAGATACCTATCGAAAAAGTTATAGTTGCTAAAAATAAATAATAAATCTAAATTTTTAGTATTCTTAATTCCTTGGAAAGTTCAATTCATTAAATTCTGAAAAACTAGATACTAAAAACCACGAAATGGAGAATTAAAATTCCTTTGAAAAAGTAGTGCACATTATTCTCTTGGAATTTGTTTTAAAGTACGTTTTTTATTAGTCTTTTGAGTTATCGTGGAATTTTCATTAGACTTAACCGGCATTTTTCTTTTTTTCGTTTCCTGTAATATTTCAATGGCATCAATAATATCTTTTTCTTCATTAAAATATATCCTAAAGATGTGATCTTCTAATGAAATAATTCCTTTAGGGATTTCTTCCAGTTGTTGCCATTCCATTGCTTCATGTTCCTCTCCAAAAACCTCTACTTTTTTAGAGGTAGCACCATAAAGTTTATTCCCTTCAATAAGATTTATTCTTCTATAATTTTCGGGTACTTCGATCTTAAGAATCTTTTCATTTAACAAATCTTTGTTATTAGGTAATTTAACGGAAACTTTTTCCATCTTAGAATCCGAATTTTTATCTTTAAGAATTTCTACAGCTTCTACTAAATGATTCATTTTATCAAAATAAATTCTAAATAAGGAATCCTTTAAGAGAAAAGTGCCTTTTGGTACAGATCCAACAAGTTCCCAATCTGTTTTCTCAATATCATCTCCAAAGACATTTGTTACTTTAGAAACTGCACCATAGAGATTTTTCCCCAAGATAAGATTTTGTCTTTGATATCTTTCAGGAACTTCTGCTTTCAGAATTTTATCGATTATCTCGCGCTTATGTACTTTCCTTGTCGGTGACCGATTTGGCAAATTAGCTTTTTGAAGGGAAGATTTTATATCTACGCCTTTCCTTTTAAGTTCTTCTAATGCCGGAGAGTAATATTCATCTTCATTATCTGGAATATCTTCGATAACATGCCCTATTATTCGTGAGGAATCTTTTTCGATATTCCTTACATATCTCATATCTTGAAGTTTATCGGTCACCTCCATTGATTCTAAATGAAATGTTTTTAGAAACTCAGTTACTTCATCTCCTTGATCTACAGAGACAATTTTGCATCTATGAAATGCTGCCTCTTTTACCAACTCTTCTTGAAGACCGCTTGCTACCCTACTTGAGATGAATCGCTTACGTACGGGAGATTTAGCCCCTTTCCAAATAAAGATTCTTCGAATAGGTTCTTTCACGATAACAAAAACTTCTTCTGGATCTAAAATAGATTGGAGATCTTCTTCTGAAACATCGATTCGAATACCTTCTCCGTCATCTTTAAGTTTGTATACCATGAAATATTCGTATTCAGATTCAGTCATTTTTTCTTCCTATGAGAAAAGTAAATGATGATGAAAAAAATTTATTCTCTTCTTCTATCAACATATAAATTATATATATAAAAATTTTAGTAAAGATCTAAAATATAGTAGGAAAATGTTGAATTACTTGAGGGGTTTTTATTTCGAATTTAAATTATTATGTATCCAATTTCAAGATCACATTAATCTAAATTTAAAATCATTTATACAGTTATAAGCAGAGTAATGATTTAAACTAAAAAAATAAAAAAAGGAAAATTGGAAAAAAATTTAATTTGGTTATCTTGTATCGTGTAAAACATTATCAATACTTAAAACAAACCCTAAAAGGATACGTCGGTCAGTTTTATTATCAAGAATCCTTAAAGCATAGGTATCTTTGAAATCCAGTAATCCCCCTAAAAATACATCTCTCCATTTGTCAGCTTTTTCAATTTCGGCAATTAACTCTCCACTATTTACGTCAGCAACCTTAAAAGAAAAGCCCATAAATTTTCCTTGAGCTTCATACCATCTATTTCCATCTGGATCTTCTAAAAAGAACTTAGGTCTAAATAATGAGAAGATTTTCTTTTTAATTCGGGCAATTAAATTTCCTTCCGGATCCTTAAGGTCTTGAGCCCCTCGTGCTGTAATTAACTTCGAATGAATTGTTGCTGATATTGTGCCATCTGGTTCTTGTAACTCAATCCTTTTCCTTATGCTGAATATCTTTCTTTTCATTTTCCCGATAATATTGTTATTTTCGTCCAAAATATCTCCACTACCAAAATCCCAGTATTTCTCTTTTAGAATGTAGTAATTTCTACTTAAATCAAATAATCCCATAGACATCACGTTTTATATTTTTTGGAACTCTTAAAAATAGAGAAAATAATTGGTTATAAATTTAATTATATTTAGCTATTTTTTGAAAAATTTATGAGGTTACCACTTGTTATTTCCCCCCGTGTAATTTTTGATTAAGAAAGATTATTTCGCAATTTTCGCAGAGGATTACACCATAAGAATCAATTAACTGATTAATCTTTGCTACGGGAAGCGTAAAGAAAGATTGACAATTGATACATTTGGCTCTACACATTTTATTTCCCTCCCGTAATCCTTTTTAGTATATTTGGGATCTTGGTTAGTTTCCATTCCTCAAGAGTGATGTATCCTTTCTTTAATGAATATAAGAAACCGATCCAAAAATGATGCATAATTTGATATTTAAATACGACTAGATTATGAATTTAGTGATTTTCGTATTTATATAGAATTGCGTCGAAAATTTAGAAGGGAAAAACAAGCAGACTTTTACGGTGAGAAGAAAAAA
>JARRLT010000327.1:0-2642 GCA_037386725.1 Promethearchaeota archaeon | reverse complement strand
AACCTGCGGCTGGATCACCTCCTATTTTTTCTTATTTTTCGTACGTTTTACATGTAACCCAATTCAAGTGGGCATATTATATCAGTAGGGCCTGTAGATCAGTAGAAGATCGCTTAACACTTAAAAACTAACAAGTTTTTTGCTCTATTCCTTCAGCACCTTTGAATCCTACGGCAATATCTGGTAGCGGGCAAGTTTCTCTTTCATGGAGTGCTCCATCAGATAATGGTGGTTCACCGATTACGTATTATAATATTTATCGCTGCACTTCATCTGGATCTGAAACCTTTCTTACCAGCGTTAATGCTACATCAACCCAATATATTGATACAGAGGTAACTGACGGACTGACATATTATTATAATGTGAGTGCCATTAATCTAGCGGGTGAAGGACCACAATCGAATGAAGTAAATGCAATACCTACTGGAGTACCTTCAATACCCTTAAATCTTCAAATTACCCCCGGAAATAATAAAATAACCCTGGCTTGGCATATTCCATCAAATAACGGAGGATTGACAATTACGGGTTATAATATCTACAGAGGAACTTCCTCAGGAACCGAGGTAATATTAACAACGGTCAATGGTAGTACTCTCACTTACATGGATACGGGTTTAACCGCAAATACAACCTATTATTATCAAATAAGTGCTATAAACAGTGCTGGAGTCGGACAGAAATCTTCAGAGATCCATGCAACAACTCTCACTCCAAACTCGAAAAATACAATCGGAGGAATGGTTATAGAATCATTGTTATTGGTTAGTTGTATCAGTATGATCGTTATTGTCCTTGGCGTAAAGAAGCACATAAAGAAATAATTTATTCAATAATCCGAAATTTCTAACTCTATTATCTTATAATTTTTCATTTTTTTGAATGTTTATATAAGTATAGTAAATAATTCTCATCAAATAGTTTAACAAATTTATTTATCAAAAGAAGTTACTAAAAGAAGATTTAAGATAGAATAATTTAAGTTTCAAATACCACTGGTTTTATAGCCTCTTCAGGGCAAGATAATTCACATTTAAGACAACCTTGACATTTATCTACTTCTGAAAATTTAAATCTTATACCTTTTACTGTTTTCTTTCCATCCTTTATGTCATCGCTATAAAATAGAGAGCTAGGACAAAACTTACCATTCTCATTAACACATTTTAAACACATGTCACATTTTTCATGTTCAATTTTTACATTTAAAACTTGTCCTGATGTTACAGAAGTAACTACTATTACATTTCGAGGACAGACTTGTACACAAGCCAAACATGCTTTACATTTCTCATAATCTACTAATCTTATTCCATGCTCAAAATAAATTGCTTCATTACGACAAGCTTTAACACATCTTTCACAACGCATGCATCTTTCTTGGTCAATTTGAATAGGAACAAATTTTTCTGAAATAGTTAACCAACCCTATAATATAATTATAGTTCTTGATAGTTAGGATATAGGACTGATTTGTATTAAAATTCTTTTTTATATTCTATTCATAAAAGAATGAATCCACCTTCATAACTAAATAAAAGTCGTGTCCATTATCAAGACAGAGAATAAAATTAAAATATGTTAAAGTTTGTTTTAAGAATAATAAATAAACATTTATTGATAATATTGAGTATATCCGCCTTCTGTATCAGGTAATTGCTGTTTCTGGTATTGTTGAGCCTTTTCTGCGAGTTCTAACATCTTCGCTTTAATTTCCTTTCCTTCTTCTAAAAGTTTTGTTGTATCGATATTTAATCCGTACATTTTATTTAAAATATCAATTAAACTAGCACTTCCTTCGGGAGTAGGGATCTGATATACTGGAGTAAATAATGCAAATCCTCTTAATCTATTTGTGAGAGCCTCGTTTAAGATCGTTGCTTCGGGACCAACAATTATTCCTTTTTCGACTTTCTTAATTCCAAAACCCTCTAAATATTCCAGCATATCTTCTTCAGCAGCATAATATACTGGAAACTCATCTATCATTCCTTTCTGAGGAATTCCTTGAAATATGACTATTTCTTTAGCTGAGACATCTTCATTTAGTGCCCAATGTGAAATGGTTTTAGCTAAATCATTGTAAGCAGAAGATATTTCAAAAGGGACTTCACAAATTCCCACAATTATATTATATTTTCGAGAATAATATAGACGAAATGGATGTTTTAAAACTCCTTCATAAAAAACACTTATAGGCGGTAAAAATTCACTTGTGACAAACCCTATTTCTTTGATATCTTCAATTTGATTGATTAAAGTATTTGCTACTATAGGACCTATCAAACCAATCCCTGCAAATCCCAATATAATTGACGCATTTTCTTTAATTTCAATTGATACATCTTCTATAACTATTTTCGAATTCTTTCCAGCTTTACACACGTATTCTTTGATTACCATTTTTATCTTTTATTTCCATTATTTCAATTTCTTATATTAAAGTTATTAGATTTAAACTATAAAAATTCAATCAATTATAAATAAAAACTATGAGAATTAATACACTATTAAATTAAAAAAAGAAGTTATTGATAATATCCAGTGTAACCTTCTTTACCAGATTCACCTATCTGTTTCCTTTGGTATTGTTGAGCTTTTTCTGCTAATTCTAACATTTTAGATTTAATTTCTTGTCC
>JARRLT010000326.1:0-3567 GCA_037386725.1 Promethearchaeota archaeon | reverse complement strand
TTTGTAATATTCGCTTTTTTACTTATATTTGCTTTAGTTCCTTATCAAGATATCGGTGATTATGAAGTAGATTTAAAGTCTGGTAAGAAAACTCTTACAGTTAAATTAGGAATTGATGCAGTTGGGCAATTATCAATCTTAATAGCTGTTATTTCAATTATTTTTCTCTATATAAGTATTCTAACTATGTTTTAAATTAATAGTAAATTATAAACTTCCCTCGAAGTTTAGATAATTGAGAGATTTTCATAAACATTTTGACGAATTATAATGTTCATCTACATTTTTAAAAAATTAAAAATAAAATTATTAAGTATACTTAATTATTAAGGATATGAATAGAGAAGAATTATTAGGTTCACTTCAATCAAACAGAACTAAGAACCAATTTAACTTCAATTCTATGAACAAGAATCAAGAAAATAAAATGAAAACTGGTACTACTACAGTAGCCCTAACATGTAAAGATGCTGTAGTAATGGGGACCGACAAGAGAGCCTCAATGGCCTATTTTGTTTCAAGTAAAACGGCAAAAAAATTACATAAAATCCAAGATCACCTTTGGATGACGATTGCTGGATCAGTAGCGGATGCCCAATATTTGGTAGAAGTCTTAAGAGCAGAAACTTCCATATACCAACTAGAGATGGAAAAGAAAATTAGAGTTAAATCCGCAGCTCAAATGTTAGCAAACATACTATATAAGAATAAAATGAATCCTTATCAAGTCGGACTAATTTTGGGTGGAGTTACTGAATCAGAAGGTCCAGTTGTTATTGATATAGGAGCATATGGATCATTACTTCCTGAAAAATTTGTTGCTGTTGGAAGTGGTCAAAATTTTTCTTATGGAGTTCTTGAAGCAAAATATAAAGAGGATTTAACTGTTAACGAAGGTAAGAAAAATTCTATTTCTATTTTATGATTTTGAATGCTAAAAAATTTTAAAGAATAAAGTTTAAAAGTCTAAATTATAGTAACTTTAATAACTATAGCATATCTATATAAAAATAACCTATTATTTAACTAAGAAGGTTAAAGTATAAGAAAACTTAGATTTAACTGGTAAAATATTATTTAATGGTATAAAAAATGAGTTATAGAGTAGTAATTGATCTTTCACATAATGAACAAGTTGAAGAGCTTCCCGAATTAAGCTTAGAGGACGAATTTGAAATTGAATATATTGAGAAAAAACCCATAAAATTCGAAGATTTAGAAGATTTTGAAGTTTTATTCATAGGAAATATTCAAAATAGAGAAACAGGTAAAGAAGATAAATTTACACCAGAAGAACTCGTAGCAATCAAGAAATTTGTGGGAGAAGGAGGGGGTTTATTTGTAACAAGTGGATCAGGAGGAGATTATGATATTCCAATGAAAAAAGGTTCTATTAGAGTACTTTATAAAATAACAGGGGTTAGAAAATATTGGAATGGAGTAATTCATGAATCTGGATCAAATCTGTTGGTAAAAAAGAATAATATCTTGTTGACAGATTTCTTTTCACATCCTGTAACCAAAGGAATCAATGAAGTTGTGCTGCCAAATTGTACATTTTTTACAATTGAAGAAGATGTAGAAGATTTAATGCTTACTTCAGAAAAAGCAGAATTTAAATACTTTGCTGATGAGGTTGTTGATGAAATTGGTCCGGTTCCAGTATGTGTGGCTTCGGAATTCTATAGTGGAAGATGTATAACTGTAGGATCTTCTGATTTTTTGCTAGAAGATGAAGATTTTGGCTTAGATGCAGGGGATAATTTAAAATTCTTGAAAAATATTTTAGGATGGCTTACGTTTGAAATCTAATAAAAATTCAATAAATAAATTTTAAACGTAACAATCTAATCGTACTAATCTTAAAATACAATGTCTTAATTTATGAAATATAATATTTATTCTTAATTTGTGTTTAATTATTTATTTTTTCTCGATTAGTTTGATCATTTATGTATTAATCAATCTATGAGAGATATTGATTTATATTTTAAATAGATGTGTTAAGATTGAGTAATAATCCCATTGAAGTAATTATATCAGAGTGAAAAAAGGGAATAATTAAAGAGACATTAAGTCAAAAATAACTAAGCTAACAGAGGTAATAAGAATTATTCCAAACATCAAAACAAATGCCCATTGCTTCTTTTGTCCATAATATCCTGCTGAATTGATAACAGCATAAATTACTAAACCCATAGCGAGAATAAATAAGAATGGTGCCCAGGAGAGATTAGTAAGAAGAAAAATTCCGCTTAAAAGAGAAAGAATCCCCATAATAATTTCTGCAGTAATATGAAATTTTATTGCTGTAGGTTCTGTTTTTAATTCTGGTACTTGTTTTGTTAGAAGTAGCATTATCCATAGGCCTATAATTCCTATTCCAATGATTATTGCATATATTCCGCTAATTATTAAAAGAACTATTTTTATCACATTTTAACGTTTTATGATTAGGAATAATAAAGTTTAGTTTTATAAAAAAATTCTTCATATCTATATAAAAACTCAAATAATTATTCAAGAATTATTATTAAATAAGATAATTTTAAAAAGATATTAAAAATGTTCTATTTTTTACTTTTTCCTAAATATCTTGGAATTATCTTGAGATATTCTTTATATGGTTCATTATACTTCTTTATTAAGAATTTTTCTTCCAATAAAACAGTCCAATGGAAGTAAGGGATTGTTATGATGAAATATACCATAAATATGATACCCCAAATTGAAACAGACCATCCCATTAGAGCTAAACCTAAATAAAAGATTGTCCATCCAACATACCCAGGATTTCTTGAATAACGATGAATTTTATTTGTAACAAGTCCTTTTTTCTGTGCAAATGAGTAAAAAGTAAATTCCACAATGATTAATCCCGAAACATAAAAAAATAAACCTATATAGAATAAAATCCCAAAATTTACAGGGACAAAAAGACTAATAGCAAACCCTCCTATAAGCCATATCATAGCTATTACTATGATTTTTTTATCGGAAAATAAAAATTCTGGATCGTCAAAAGGTTCTCCTCGTTTTCTATTTGCCCATATTTGCGTAGAATAGGCAACAACATAGCCAACAACATAAAATAACCATAGATTAAAAAGACTTATCATAATTTATTAACTCACTTTTTTTATATAATTACTTAATGATAATATTATAAAAAGAAATCCTATTATCATTTAGGATATAATTATGATATTATATAAACATTTCTTATACTTTAGATTAGTCAACTCTGCTAATCACAATAGCATCGATAAGAGTCTCTTTTTCTCTTTCTGCGATCTGAAGAGTATGAGTCCCGGGTGTCAGGTAAAAACGAAGATCATCATTGTCTGAATCACTTTCGATTTCCTGCCATCTCCGAAGCGTGGAAACTAATTCAGCCGTGTTCTCCGCAGGTTTCTGTTTCTTCTCAGTACCCTCACTCATGACAATTCCTTTCCGCCGTTTCCCTTCCCTCACAGAGGGTGACTTTCTTCCTACCGGCTCTCTCTAATCCGGAGCAGCACCTTCCTTGTGCGGAAGAGTGATAAAGCTGCCACCGAAATAGCTGTA
>JARRLT010000325.1:597-8614 GCA_037386725.1 Promethearchaeota archaeon | reverse complement strand
ACGCCCTGAAAGGGCAGGATAAAAGGATGTCGCAATCATTGGCACAAATTTATATTCATATTACTCAAACTCTATTAATTAGAAATATAGCATATCTAATAAGATGACATTCAGATTTCTTAGACCAGACATATCAAAAGTGTGGGAAAATAAAGAAATTTCTAACAGATTTTCTTGGTACAGGAGTATAATGGATGGGAAAAAAATTGCCAGATATTTAATTGCTAAAAGCATTAAATGTGATTTTAATGCAGATAATTCTTTAGGTGAATTACAAGAATTATTAAAAAATAAATCAAATGAATTTCAACGTTTAATGGATCTTGAAACAGAAAATCTTCAAAATAGAGACGTTCAAAAAAATTCATATATTGATTTAGTCGTTCATCTTGCAAAGAGATATTTGAAACATTGTATTTTGTGCGAAAGAAGATGTGGAATAAATAGATTACTGGGTGAGAAAGGTGTGTGTCTTCTAACTCAAGATGCTTATGTTTCTTCTGCCTTTTTACATTGGGGTGAAGAAAGTGTATTAGTTCCCAGTGGAACTATTTTTTTCCAAAGTTGTAACTTTGAATGTGTTTTTTGTCAAAATTATGACATTTCGCAATCTTGGAAAAATAAGAGAAAATTAGATGAAATTGCGAGGAAAGTAAACCCTAAAGATCTCGCAAATATCGCAAAAGATTTGGGAAAAAAAGGAGCACTCAATATTAACTATGTAGGAGGGGATCCAATTCCTAATTTATACACAATACTCAGGAGTTTACTTTTTCAAGACGATAATATTTGTCAACTTTGGAATTCAAATTTTTATATGACTGAAGAATCACTAGCATTAATTCTCCATCTAATTGATTTTTGGTTACCCGATTTTAAATACGGAAACAATAAATGTGCTAGAAAACTATCTGGAATAGATAATTATTATGATATATTAACTCGAAATCTAAAAATAATTCATGATATTGGAAGTGGGGAGATTATCATCAGACATTTAGTTATGCCAAATCATGTAGAATGCTGTTCGAAACCTATATTAGATTTTATCGCAAAAGAAATTCCTAAAGCATTTGTTAACATTATGGGACAATATCGCCCCGTTTTCAAAGCTTCCAACTTTCCAGAAATTAATAGGAGACCAACTTCAGATGAGATGACTCTGGTTCAGAATTATGCTAATCAATTAGAAATTTTATGGAAGCCAGTTTCGTAAAACTGATTATCGTTTTGATAATGAAAGAATAAATTTACTACTTTCGATAATTTTCATTAGTAAAATCTAAAAACAATCTAATATTTCACTTTTTAAGAAAAATAGCATATTTTCAAGTTATACGTGAATTATTATGAGCTTTGAATTAAAAGATGTAAAGGGCTTAGGTCAAAAAACAGTGGAAAATTTAAAAGTAGCTGGAATTGATACAGTAGAGAAATTAGCAAATATTGAATTAGAAAAATTATTGGAAGTAAAGGGTATTGGTAAAACTACTGGAAAAAAATATATTGATCAAGCTAAAGAATTATTAAGTCAAGAAGATACAAAAAAAGAACAAGAAGATATCTCAAAATCCGCGTCTGAAAAAGAAAAAACAAAAAAAGATGAAGATATCTCAGAAGAAGTAAAAGAAGAGATGAAAAAGGCTGAAGAGAAACGTAAAAGGTTAAAAGGAAAGAAAGTGGAAGAAGGAGATTTTCTTCTCGTTAAAATAACTGGAAAAACACAGAAAGGAAATGTTTTTAGAGTATCTTCTGTTGAAGATGCTAAAAAAGCAGGAATTTATGATGAAAAAGAAGCACAACAAGGTATGTATTCACCAGAATTTATAGTGGTGGGCAAACCAGGTTTTGTTAATGAAGGTTTGACGCAAACAATAGAAGATATGAGTTATTTTGAAAGAAAATCTGTAAGAATTCCTCCTGGAAAAGCGTTTGGAAAACGGGATCCTTCAAAAATCGATAGAATCGGTATTACTAAGTTTAGAAGAATGAATGATGGAAAACCACCTGAAATTGGGCAAGAATTTACGAGAAGGACTCAACAAGGACAACAAAGAGGGCGAGTAAGAAATGTGGTACAAGGAAAAGTAATAGTCGATTATAATCATCCTTTAGCAGGGCAAAATGTAGATTATAATGTTGAGATTACTGATAAAATTGAAGATTTTGATGAAAAGATTAAATATTTTATGATAAATAAAGGTATTCCAGAAGAACAAATTCCTGAATTCAATATTAATTATAATGAGGAAAGCAAAACTCTTGAAATCACTATTCCTAAGATGTTCTTGTTTCAAAATTTAACTTATCTTAAATTTGGTTTAGCCATGGATCTACAAAGTTACTTAGGAGAGAAAATAGATGACGTAAAATTCATTGAGATATATGAAAAAATGCCTTCTCCACAGACTGAAGCAGCTTCAGATGAATCAATAAAGAAAAAAATTGAAGAGTTCAATGAAGAAGAAGGAGAAGAAAATTCAGATCCCGAATTAAAACCTTCCAATAAGAATTAATCCTAAAATTTAAAGTATTTCTCTTATACACACTTATTTTAATAAATTTTCTTAAGTTAATTTAAAATTCAAATTAAGTAACTTTGACTAATTTAGGTATTGAAGCGAGAAAGAAAATTGCAGCAAGGATAAATATGTTAACTCTTCCAAAGGCTAATGAAACAAAGGCACCAGCAAATCCTCCAATAATCTGAGGGACTGTTAAGACTACATTAAAAATACCATAGAATTGTCCCTTTTTCCCCTCGGGGAGAGTGTCTTGAGCCCAAGTATTAATTATTGTATTCATACCGAGTAATCCAAGCAATATAAAGGGAGTTAAAACTATAAATAACAGAAAATTTGATGGTGGACCTTGTGCGAGTGGTACTAGAAAATAAGCAACTGCAATCAATAAAATTACTATTGGTAAAAATCTTTTTCGTCCATATTTATCAGCAATTCTTCCTAATAAAATGGCAACTGGTAAGAGCACTATAAAACCAATTCCTATTGCGATCATAAGTTGGCTCATCCCAAAAGGAAGATCTCTAAGAATCCAAATGAAAAGGTAAGCCATCACAGACCCAATTCCTGCTTGGTATACTGCCGATGCTATGATAATTCTAAAAAAGTTCGCTTGTTCCGATATAAGACTTAAATCAAATAGTTCCTTAAGTTCAGTTGAAAATTTTTTTCTAGATGGCAACTCAGAAGCTGGTTTCTCCTTAATAAAGATAAATCCGATGATACCCGATGTAGCATATACAATACCACCAATCGTTAAGAGTAAAATATGTCCGTTTAGAGAAACATCTATATTCGGAGATTCTAAAAGGTCTTCGAAAATCAGGAATAAAACTAAGCCAAAAATTAAACCAATATATGAAATAGCTTGAACTATTCCATTTGCTCTTCCTCGGCGTTCTAAATCAATCACATCAGGAATCAATGCACGAGAAGCGACTGAAGTAGCATTTGATGTAATACCAATAAGTAAAACATCAAATATAACACAAAGAATATAATTATCCGAAATAGCATAAAGTACCATTCCGATACCTGCAAAAATAGAAAATAAGAGAAATGGTCTTCTTCTGCCATATTTCGATCTTGTATTATCACTAACAATCCCCCAGACAAAATTCATAATTAAACCAACAACAGCGGATAATGAAACCATTATAGCAACATAAAAATCATTGAGTCTTAAAACACTGTTAATATAAGTGTTAAACATATTCTGTTCGAAAAAGAAAAAGGTTGAATCGGCTGCCCATAAAATTCCAATTACTGCGACCTGAAACAAGAGAAATTTACTAAACTGCTTTATTTGATCTTTGCTTTTTATAATTTCCTTACTCACTTAAGATCACATCATTTTTTCTATAAAAAGAAAATGATATCATTAATTTTAATTGAATCTTTTGCCTTAAAAGAATTTCTCTCATATTGCTAAGTATTAAACATAATTTTTTGAAATGAGACGATGTATAATTCATAATATTACACTCTTCTCTCAGTTTACGATATTTATGAAGTAAAGTAATTGTGGTTAGATAAAAAATTTAAGAAGAATGTAATAATTTCTCCTAATATCTATGGTAAAAAAGGTTATTCTCTCGGCAAAAGGAGAACATAATGTAATTAAAAGGCTTATCGAAGATCTAAAATGTTCAAATGATATTGATTTAAAACTACATAACCCAAATAAGGGTCTTTTAGATCTAGATCTATTAGATGAGCTTTTTGAAAACACAGACTTATTGGTTGTTAAAGTAGGAGGGGATTCTTCACTAGATCTACTTCATTATGCGAAGATCCACTCAATTCCAACAATACAGAATGTTGATACTGTCTTGCAATGCACAAATAAAGTTGCATTAGATCAAGCCTTAAGAAATATATTTAATAAAAATAAAACAATTTTAAAAAACTTTAAATTAGCGAAAGCATGGACATATCGTCTCAATAATGTAGAACAGTTCAAGGAATGGGCTAAAGATAAACTTCCTATCGTTCTAAAAAGTCATTATCAACATGAGGAATATAATAGATTTAACTTCTTAATGCGAAAAACTCATGAAGTTCATAAATTCCTTGATTTATATGGTAAATATTTATTTACAGATCTTTACATTCAACAATTTATTGAATGCGATGGAATTGATAGAAAAGTATATGTTATTGGTAATAATGTTTATGGTGTAAAGAGGGAAAACCCGATCTACATTTATTTGAGAGAAAACCCGAAATCAATAGATGTTTCAAAAATTCAAACAAAACCAAAAAAATATTATTTAATTGATTTGAATGACTTTCCTGGATTTAAAGGAATTAAAGATGCTCATAAAAAAATTTTTAATTATATTATAGATTGTATAAATGACAATTAGATTGGAAAACTGTTTTAAGGATAAACTTTCAAAGTGGAAATTAAGATTTTAAATTTGGTATATAGTAACGAAGTCCATTAACTATACATTCCTTTATCTCATCTCTAATTTTCCTAAATCCTTCAATTCCTTTCATTGAAGGGTCATCTATATTCCCATCTTTTCCTGCAAATTCATTCAAAGTTATTACTGGAATGGTATTATTTTGATTGATTTTAAGGACACTTTTTTTCTGTTTTCCTGTCATGGTAATGATTAAATCACATTCATTTAATAATTCAAGATGGTTCTTTAAACTTTTAGAAAGAGATTTTGTAGAGAGTTCAATCCCAATCTCTTTCATTACAAGAATTGCATCAAGTGATATTAACATTCCATCTCTCGCATTAGATCCAACACCACATGATTTTATATCTATTTTAAGTTTGTTTTTTGAAAAAAAGTAATTAAAAAATCCTTCTGCTATCCTACTCCTCGCTGTATTTACAGCACAAGCTATAAGAATTGATTTAATTTCTAAAAATTTCTCTTTTTTTAGCATAAATTACTCTAAAAATGTTTTTATTTTAGAAATGAAAACTGGATTATTAATTCTTCAAAAATTTTAAAGATTGAAATTTTAAGTTAATTAAAGCTCTCTAAGGATCTAGCAAACTTTATACCATTATTTTGCATATCCTTTAATGCTCTGGAAATACTACCTTCTGGTGCATCTATACCCCGAGTTAGGTTAATGAGGAGATATGGTTCAAACCCAAATTCTACAGCATCCAATGCAGTATAATAGCAGCAATAATCTAATGCTAACCCACATATAAAAATCCGTTTGATTTTCAAAGATTTCAAATAACCCTTGAGACCTGTTTCCTGTTTTTTCTGTTTATCTCGAAAAGCAGAATAAGAATCCACTTTAGGATTAACTCCCTTTCGAATTATCACCTGTCCAAGACCGGAGTTAAGATCTTTATGGAATTTTGCCCCTTCCGAACTTTGAACGCAATGATCTGGCCATAAAACAGGTCCAATTCCATCTGTGCTATATTCATCTCCTGGTTTTTTTCCTGGATGATTGCTAGCAAAAGAAAGATGGTTTTTTGGGTGCCAGTCTTGAGTTAAAACAACTTTGCATAAATTTTCAGAAAATATTTTCCCTATTGAATTAATTCCATCAATGATTTCATCTCCTTTTTTAACTTCTAGAGATCCTCCCGGTAAGAAGTCATATTGCATATCTACAATAATTAGAGCATCATTTTCACTTAAAACTATTGATTTCGTTATTTTAAGATCAGAAATATCCATGTAAAAACACTGAAAGATTTGCTTTTAAATATTTATAAAAATTAAACCCATTAATAAACTAGGGAAATTTTATATCTTAAAAAATGAATTTGATATAAAAAGATTTTTCTTATTTTTAATTATATTTTGGAACCATTATATTAAATTTTTTTCTTTTAGATTTACTCTTATCATCCCAATCCAACGTTCTATGAATTATTTCATTTTATTTTTTTAAATTTCAATAACCAATCTTGATAAGTTAAATATTATGTATTTTCTAAAGAATTCCAAGAGATTGATAAGAATAAATGAAAGTTAAGGTTAGTTCATATAACCTAGTTAGCTCTTGTTAAAGGTCTCTTATTCAAATGGGCATAATTGATTTTTCAGATCAAAACCAAAAACTTGTGGATCGTTTTGAACAAAATATTTTTAACACCGTAATATTTCAAATATATAACGGTTAAATTCATGAAGTGTAATTTCGAGATGAATGGAAAGAAAAAGTTTTATTTATTAATAGGGATGTTTCAAGTTGTTCTTGTTTTTCTAGTGTTTTTCTCTATCAATGGATTGGTGACTTTTGTTTCAGCCCAAACAACTACGAATCTTGATTATTATAGTGCACCTACCGCAGGATTATTAGGAATCGGAGCAGGTCTAGCTGTAGGTTTAGGTTTGGTAGGAAGTGGAATAGCTCTAAGAACCGTTGGTACTGCTGCAATCTCATCACTAGCTGAAAGAGAAGAAACTTTCTTTAAAGCATTTATAGTAGTTGCTCTGTGTGAATTTTTTGAGTATATCAAGAATTAAAGAAAAACCGAATAGCTTAATGGTTTTAATGAATACAATTTATTGGTGATAAATTCATGAGTATTATGGTTCCTTCATATGCTTATACATATATTAAAATAGGTTTTCTCAAAGAATTAATAATGGAAGAAGAGGAACTTAAACAATTAGATTCTATTATGAATATTGAAGATTTAATTAATCAAATTACACCATTTTTTCCTGATATCAAAATTAATGAATATACAATAGAAGAAATAGAGAAATCATTATTTCATGTTTATATAAAATTACTTGGAAGAATTCTTTCAGTTTCTCCCGAAAATATGAGAGATTTTTTAAGAAATTACCTTCTTAAGTATGAAATAATCAACATCAAACAGATTATCTTAGGAAGCATTCTAGGTTTATCAAAAGAAGAGAAAAGATCTAACGTTAATTTTTTAGTTGAAGAATATTTGGAAAAGAAGGAATTTATCGAAAATCTCTTGAATATCACAAATTTAGATGAAATTCAATTATACATGAGAGATACTATGTATAATGAAGTGATACGGGAAGGAATTACATATTTTAGAAATAATAATGAAGTTTTTGTTCTAGAAGCATTTTTAGATAATTTTTATTACCTTAATTTATTAACAGGGCAGGGCAGCTTTGAAAAGTACGAAAAAGAAGTAATAACATCCTACATTTTTATGAGTACAGAGATATATAACCTTAATGTGTTATATCGTGGCATAATTAATTCAATAGATAAAAAATTGCTTGCTCAATTTATTGTTGACAATACATTTCTTTTAAAAGAAAGTACATTATATGTATTATTAGAACAATCAAATTTGGATGAGTTTTTTAGAATTTTTAATCAACAGTTATCTCAAAAAGGACTACTAAGAGGCCTTTTTAAACCTGTTAAAAAAGATTCTGAGGATCCAATTTGGGAGATAGAAGATTTATATACAAATTATTTTTTTCAGAAATTCAAATTTCATTATGAAGAATTAGAATATATGACAATTTTCAAAATACTTGAAATTTTAATTAAAA
>JARRLT010000325.1:0-546 GCA_037386725.1 Promethearchaeota archaeon | reverse complement strand
TAGAGAAATAAGACACTATATAATTCCAAATGTAGTAAGGATTATTCATAAAAATTTTGATATTTTTAAAGACATGGTATAATAAAAAGGTGAAAAAGATGTCAATATTTGATTATATAGAAGATATTGAGGATACATATGAATTTGTATTGAATAAAGCAAATAAAAGAAATGAAGAAGAACTAAATAGCCTTCGGAATGAAGAAGAGGAGAATATGAATCATATTCTTAAAAAGAAAAAAGAAACCTTTTTCCAGCTGTATGGTTTGCATTTTTCTAAGACTCTCGAAAAAAGATACAGGGGAATGTTCAAAACACGACATGGTAATTTTTTTATCAGAGATACTCATCTAATTAAAATAGCAGATTTAAAAATTCTTAACGTTGATTTTTCCGGTTATAAAATTGCACGTTTCTATGATAGAAATTTTAGAAATCAATGTGAATTAGAATTAAATTCATACATTCAAAAGTTTAAATTAGCAGAAATTGACAAGAGGACATTAAGGAAGATTTTAAAAAAATATAAGAGAAAATTCGGTAAGT
>JARRLT010000324.1:0-3017 GCA_037386725.1 Promethearchaeota archaeon | reverse complement strand
AAAACAAAGAGTAATTTATTTTCTTAATTCCTTTTCCTTATAATAATTTCCTTTTTATTTCGAAAATGTTATAAAATCTTTTTTCCCAGAAAATAAAATTTTCTTAACTCATCGGAATAGAACTCATCAACTTGTTTCATAAACACACGGAACCCTTAATCTCAATATATTTTTTACATTAGAAATTTTAATGTATGGCTAACTTAAAAGATCTATTTTTAAGAAACTTGTTATTCTTTCTAATTAATCTACTAGCTTTCAGTATTTTTCTATTACAATTATATTTTTACTCTTCATTAGCGATTGCCTTTCTTAGTATGAATGTGCAGCCTTGCCTGCCGGAAGAAATAAATTCTTATTGGTTTATTTTCTTTTGGATATAAATACTAATAACAGCAACACCAACAATTCCTAATATAACTGGAGTAATATAGCCCGGTATTATGGTTGTGATTGAAGATACAGGAGCTTTTATCTCGAAATAATTGCTATAATCATATATCGAAGAATCTGAAGCGTCTATGATCTTAATTCGATATTGATTAGAGTTATTAAGACTTGAAGGAATAAACCAAATAAATTGTCCATTATTCGGCGTAAATGGCATGATTTCCATTACAAATGCATCCCCGAGATATAGTTCAAGTTTCACATTTCTTACATCTCCATTTGAATCCCAATTAATATGTTGATAAGTTCCAAGAGTCCAAACACTAGTGTCACTCGGATTTCTAATGGTGAATATCTTGATTATTCCATCATCGGTAATACTCCAATGAAACGTATTAATAATATATTGTCGAGCTGCTGCTGCGCCACTACTATATTGCGAGAGTCCTCCATTAAATGACACTCCTGTTTGCAAAAGTAATTGAGACCACCCTATTAATAATTGATTGTAATTAGAAGTTGAGAGAACTACATCAGAAAACATGTATTCCATATCTGTGACGCTGGAAACGTCCCATGATCCGATATTTTGATTGAAAGAGTAAGCATCAGAGAACATGAATCTCATTTCTGTGACATTGGAAACATTCCATCCACTGATATTTTGATTGAAAGAAGAAGCATCAGAGAACATACCTGCCATATTCGTGACACTGCAAACATTCCACCCACCGATGTCTTGATTGAAATAGTAAGCCCAATTGAACATACCACCCATATTTATGACACTGGAAACGTCCCATGATCCGATAGCTTGATTGAAAGATAAAGCATCGTAGAACATCAATTCCATATTTGTGACGCTGGAAACATTCCACTCACCAATATCTTGATTAAATGCAGAAGCACCTTCAAACATGCCTTCCATATCTTTAACCCTGGAAACATCCCATCCAGAGATATTTTGATTGAAAGAGGAAGCCCAATTGAACATATATTCCATATTTGTGACATTGGAAACGTCCCATCCATTCATATTTCCGCTACCTCCCAGATTACTGCAATCGCAAAAAGCATTATCTAAAACTGTAGTCCCCGTTAAATCTAAATTATCCGTCGCATTAAGAACCAGATTACCACATCCATAGAAATAACTTCCCAAATTTCCTAATCGTAGACAACCCCACTGCAAGATTTCAATAATTTTCAATTTATCACCTCCATTATTAAACTGCCAACCATTAATCGTTCCGTTTATATTTATCGTATATACTCCGGAAGCATATATGTGAGTAACTTCTGTTTGGTTCCACATCGTAATAGTGTTACTACTTCCATCACCCCAATCCACGATAAAATCGTAGATTCCCGAAGACACTAAAGGTAATTTCACTTGATTGGTTCCGCTTGAACCAGGACTTGTCAATGTCGTATTCCACATTGAAACAAAGTCATTAAAATCTGCTAATTTGGGTAGGTTTGAATCACAATATTGGAATTTTTGCTGATTTTGTTTCATTTGATTAGGAAATGCATACACAGATATAGTCAATAATAAGCTACAACAAAGCCCAAATAGTATCATAATCCTAATAAAATTATTATTTCTTTTCATTTTAGAGGATGTTTTTATATGAATTTTTCTTTTGACAAATTTGTCTTTATCTTTATGGTTTATTTAAAAGATATTATGTTAATAATAGAATTGGTTTTATATTAAGATTGAGGTGTTTTGATCACTTTTGGATCGTGCAGTTTCCGATTTGGTTGAGAATGACCGTGAGGAGGAGAACTATCCTATTCTTACTCATTAGCCTCATTTTCTTTAGGTTTGGCTCTTCCCTTACTATATTTGTCAGTATTCCAATACATTAGGGTTGACACTGTGATGATAAGTAAAAATAACACGGGAAGAGGCATCTTTTCTGCTCTAAATACTGCTGGAATAATCGGTTCTAAACTTCATGGAGGAACTTATATTGAAGGAACTACAATATGGTCCAATAATGAAAAAGCCATAAATACCCTTTTTTCCCATTCTGAGGTGGTATGGGAGCATTTCGTTGTGCAAAAAAGAATTTAAATCTTCAATATTTTATATTTATTTTTTTAAATAAAATCATTCCCAAGAAAATCTATGTTTATAAACCTCTTTATAGAAATAACAATAAATAATAAGGGGAATTTAAGGTTGAATAAAAAACAAATTTATAAAATTAGTATAATCTCTTTGTTTATCATCGGGCTAGGAGCAATCTTAATTTTATATTTTTACTTTATCCAAGAAATAAGACTTGGATTAGAGGAACTTCAAGGAATATATTTGTTAATAACTCTCACGTCTATAAAAATCTTAGTCGTTTTTACCATTGGGTTATTTCTTATTAAAGGGTGGTTCCAACAAGAAGAGCAATATTTATCTGATTTGCCATTTTTAGCAGGAAGTTTCTTTCTTATATTGATTCCTGCTAAATTTTTAGATTTATTATCTGCCTTTCTTAAGGATTATGTAAATACTTTCACTTTCTTATTAATACTAAAAATTAGGTATATCTTGGCGATTTTGAATTTAATCCCAATGATTTATCTTAGTATTGGGATGATTTTATTCTATATTTCTTTAAAAA
>JARRLT010000323.1:0-3053 GCA_037386725.1 Promethearchaeota archaeon | reverse complement strand
ACTTTCAATCGATTAGTTTTCAAGCCAGGGGCTTCAAATGGCAATGTATGGATTTGAAAGGAGTTATTAATTTTCCTAATCTTCTTCCGTCTTGTATTTAGAGGTTTACAAGTCATCAAGAAGACGTTAACATTCAAATTAGATAAAAATTTTGATTGAAGGTATACTTGTTTAGCCGCTCCTCCAGTATCAGGATATCTTCTTGTACTAATTACTAATAAATTAATTTTCTTCATTTTAATAGTGCTTAGAAAGCAAATCATTCAAAATTTAGTTTATTCTAATTTAATATTTCATATTACTTTTTCCAAGAGAATTTTATTTTTAAAATTTAATTCAATTAAAAATAAAACTCCCTAATATCATAATCGAACTCATTATACTTAAATGAGTAATGACAAGTGAAAAAAATCATTTGAATATTTCAAAATCATCGAATAAAATAGAGTTTCCCTTATCCATCAATAATTCTTTTTTATCTCCTTCAATTTTTATTATCTGAGGTAATTTACCCGTGTAACCAACCTTATCTTTTCGTGAAATAAATGCTCCCTTAATCCAATCTAAATCATCAACTAAGTCCAACCCAACTTTAATTGATTTTTCTATATCCTCTCCTTTTATTACATTTCCAATTTTAGTTGCACCCCCATCCGCGAGAGTAGCATTCTTTGCAAATATTGTAACTGCATCTGATTCCCCTAAACTTATCGCATGTCCAATGGTTCCCGAACTTGTGCCAATACCAATAGGGCAATCCTTCTTCTCAATATTAAATCCAATATTTAGATTAAGGGGATTTTTTCCTGCAAAAAGGCCAACTTTCATAGGGAGTTCTGAATCTATACTTAATTCACCGCCATTTTCAATTAACTTTACACGAATCTCCTTCGGATTATTAATCTCATAGCCACTTTTTTCTTTTTTATCCATTGCATGAAGCATTAAATCTGCCAGAGCTCCAGCAACCGTTGCCATAGGACCTACTCCACAAATAAAAGATGCGTTTGACATTAATTGAATGATTTCACTTTTAGATGAGGTATCTACAGGGGAAAATGATTTTTGAAATTCTTCATTTTTCATTACATATTCTTCTAAAATCCTCCGGTGATAAAAAAACGACTCTTTTGCTAATTCAATAGCCTTTTTAGATTCCGAAATAATTGTGATATCCGATTCTTTTTCAGAAAAATGGTGTTTGTAAGTTTTCAATTCACAACTTGAATAAAGATAGAATATTTGAAATTATTTATTTAACTATAATTTAACAACTGAAATAAAATATAAATAAATGGGATTTTATTAATTTATTAAAAGAAAATATAAATCTATTATGAAAGAAATCGACTACGATGAGATTATAGAAAAACTTAAAAATGAACTGAATGCTCATGCCGCGATAGCAAATAAATATGGAATCGTTCTATCCTCTGAAATAGATATTTTTTCTAAAGGAAAAATCATACCACAAAAAATCTTGGAGTTAATAAACGATCGTCAAGAAATTGCAAATGAACTAAACATTAATGATCTAAATTCCTTTGCCTTGGAAGCCCAACAAAATCATTACCTTTTCACATTCAGTAAAGAGTTAATCCTTATATCAAAACTCGACTTAAATGTCAACTTAGCAAAATTTATGCCTAGTATTAGAGCATTTTTAAAAAATTTAAGCGAAGGAACAAAAAAATTGGAGAATATGGAATTTTCAGAATTTAATTTTTCAAAAGAAATATCGGAAATCCAAAAAACTATTAAATCTGAAAATATTGACAAAAAGAAATATTCAATCATCAAAGATCTCATAAAGTATATTTCATAAGAGGTAAATTTAGCAATGTTGAGACAAGTATACATTTATAAAAATACAGATCAATTATATTATCGTCATTTTGGGAAAGCTTTGAAGCCTGAGATTTTTACAAACATCGTAAAAGATTTAATGGAGGAGGCTTTTGAAGAAAGTTCCGATGAAATTCAAACTCATGATGTTTATAAATATAAAGTGTCATATATCACACAAAAAGAACTCAAATTGATTTTCTTATTCGTAACAGGTTTAACTGATAAAAAAGAAAATATTGAAAAAGAATTAAAGAAGTGTAAAAAAGAATTTTTAGACCTCTTTGAAGATATATTAGATCATAAGTTTGATGAAAAGACTTTTGAAGTTTTTGATCCTACTATTGACCTAATCCATCGTAACTTACGACCAAAGATTTCTTTGGTGGGTTTTTCTGGCGTTGGAAAAACTACAATAACTAGTTTAATCAAAGCTGAAGAAATTCCTATGCAACATATCCCTACTATTACAGGAGATATTGCCACCATAAAAATTGGGAAACTTCATTTTCATCTTTGGGATTTTGCCGGACAAGAACAATTTAGTTACTTATGGTCTAATTTCATAAAAGGTAGTGATGCTGTATTATTAATTACAGATTCAACTTTAGAAAATGTGGAATTAAAAACCTACTCCATGACCGCCATAGATCCTAACAACAGAGATAAAATGATTCAGATTATAGCAGATGTGTTAGAGATGAATGCAGAGGTTTCTCCTCTTTTACAACCACTTCTAGAGAGAGACAGATTAACAAAACAGGCAGAAAAAGCACTTGAAAATGCAAATTTTAAAGGTGCTGCAGAATTATTTGAGGAAATAAGTGATCTCTGTTTGGAATTAGGGGACGATTCGCTCAGCAAGGAATTTTATCAAAAATCCGAAAAAATCAAACAAATGCTTTCAAAAATGGGAAAAACCCCCTCAGTGGAAAAGTTAGAAGAAAAAGAAGTTAAAGCTAAGCCATTAACTGTGGAAAAAGAGGAGATACAAACTAAGGAAAAAGAAAAAATCGAGTCAGAAGAGGAAGAAGAGGAGATAAGTGAATTAGTAAAGCCTAAAGTTGAACCATTGCCCTCCAAACCGCCTAAACCCCCAAAACTACCACGAGAAGAGATTAAAGAAGAAGAGGAAGAAATAAAGGTTAAAACTTCAATCTCCGAAAAAAAGATCGGCTTAAAGTTAAATCCCGAGGATTTTATGATAA
>JARRLT010000322.1:0-8855 GCA_037386725.1 Promethearchaeota archaeon | reverse complement strand
GACTAGAAATGTTTTTACTTTTTTAATTTGTATTGGTACTTCTATACCAAATGCTATTTTTGGTTTTTGTATTTTAGTTATAATAGGAGAAAGATTAAGTCGTCTTTTTAGTAAACGAGTAATTAACTCAAAAAAGACGAATATTTTTAGAATTATTACAATGTTAGGATATGTTATAATTGCTATTAGTACTGGATTTTTACTAAATTTAACATATTATCTTATTGATTTCTTTCTTAATTCATTTGTTAATCTTCAAGATTTGACAAATGTGAATTTAATTTTAAGTTTAATTCCTTTTCCCTTTGCTCCAGCATATTTAATTTCTATAATTTCACTTCAGTCTCAAGTTCAAATAGAATTACTACTTACTTCTTTAATAGGATTTAGTTTATTTCTAATAATAATATGGAGATTATTTAGAATTGCATTTAGATCATTACATTTGGTCACTACTACTGAAAGTGAAGGCAGTAAAGCAGAAGAAGCTTCAAAAAAAGTAATAGAATCACTCGAAGATATCCAGATTGAAGTAAAAACACCAATTAAATCTTATTTGAAAAAAGATTTGGTTTCTCTAACTAGAGACTATCAATCCTTTATGTTCTTTATTATGCCGATTATATGGCCTGCTTTAATGCTTATTATTATGTCTTATCCTATAGCTCAAGAAGTAAGTTCAACATTTAGTATTATGATTTTATGGGGGATCATTCTTTCCCTTTGTATTTTTATTCCAATGATCTTAATTATTGGTCTTATTAATTTAGAAGAATCTGGAGAAAGCGCATTAGCATCATTACCAACTGTTCCTCGCAAACAAGCAAAAGCTAAATTAATCTTAATTTCCTTGATTCAAACAGTTTCATTCATTTTAATTTCTATTATAGTTACCATTCAAATCAAATCACTTCTTTTTATGATAATTTACTTTGCAACGTTGCCAATTTCTTGGATTTTCCTTTTATCAATGTTAAAAGTGAGAAAATGGATACTAATATTTGCTATCGAAGTGGTGTTGTATTTTATTATTCAAGTTGTTGGATATTTATTATTTGGAATCTTAGGAATAATTTCTACTGCTTTGGCATTATTTATTATTGGATTTGGTGGATTAGGAATAGTGATTTTCATCTTCAATCGAATGTTCCCTAAAGTTGAGAAAATGTCCAGTTATTATACTGGAGGGATTTTACGTGAGAATCCTCTTCTAGGAATCCTAGTTTTATTAGTCTTATATTTTTCATTTAATTTTCTGCCTGGTGTTATTGAAATTGTATTTATATTACCTTTTATTCAATATTTTTCATATATTTCTTTACGATTTATAGAGTTTGGGTTGACTTTTTGCTTTTCTGCAACTTTATGGTATTTAATTGTTCCAAAAGGTTTAAAATTGCCAATTGTAACAAAATCTTTAAAAGAGTATGCAAAAGCAATTCATTTAACTACTTATAAGCCAATAGCGAGAAATCTCTTTTTAGCTTTGACAATTTCTGCAATATATTTCTTTAGTTTCTTTTTAGGAGGAAATCTTCTTGGAACCTACATCTTTGATCTTAACATTTTATTCGGGAATCCTAATCCATATGTATCAGGATTTTTTGGATTAGGATGGTTTCTCTTTATTTTTATGTTGATTCCAGGAATATGGGAAGAAACTTCATTTCGAGGGGTTATGATACCACTACTTCAAAATAAATATCAAAAATCAACATCAATCCTTTTAAGTGGTACAATTTTTGGCTTATTCCATGCAACAAATTTAATCTCAGTATTTCTAAATAATACAAACCCATTTGGGGTTTATTTTCAAATGGTGTATGCTTCTTTTATTGGAATCACCTTAGCTTATACCTATGTAAAGACTCAAAGTTTGCTTCCTGTAATAATTATTCATTACTTAATAGATACTGTTGGTCAATTGTTTCTATATACAATAATTTATGATTATATTCAAGCAGCTATTTATTTGATCTTTTTTATTGGAGTGATCCCTTCTATACTCTCAATTTTATTGGTAAAAATAACTACGGGATGGAAATCTAAAAGTATTAACGAAAAAATTTTAAATTAAAATGAGAGAATCAAAAATAAATTGAGAACTTTAATTTGAAAATTAGATTTTTATATCTTATCTTTTCTTAATAAATGTAAATCCCATATTAGAAAAAGAGATAGAAACCTCTTGATCAGAAAAGATTAAAAATTAATTAAATTTCGATAAATGATTTTTTCTTATTTTCGTAATACTTTGCTATTGGATTGAAAAAGGTTGTATAAACCTCTTCTAATTCTTCGATATCAATATTGAATATTATAGCAAGGGTCTTTTTATCGGGTAAACGCCATGTACTATTAGATTCCACTAATGTTTCATCATTCATATTTTTTATATGAGCATGAACTATTACATGCGATTTCTCATTTGAACCAATTAATCCTTCCACAATAATATCAGTATTAATATATATGGGTTTAAGATATTTAAGCTCAAAACTTTGAGTTACTGCTAATCTTCTTAAATTCACTGATATTTTGTAGGAATATTATACTTTGTAAATATTGTACCATCAATCTCCCAAAATTGAAGTTTTAGTCCTACCGGATGGACACATGCAAAACATTGACCTGAATAATGATTTGGAATAGGTGGGTTACTTAAGGTAAAATCTCTCATCTCTTTTGCTGTAAGCTCCATGATCAACCAACTCCTTAAATTTTTAAATTACTCTTGATTTTTACTTAAAAATCTAAGTAAATAAAAACTCATTTTATAATTTCAAGGAAAAATATGGATTGCCTTTTTAATATTAAATAAAATTAGCTTAATTTTTTCCTTTTTATTAAATGGATGTGAAAGTTAAGTGTAGACTTTAAATGGATATAACTTAAGGTTTTTAATAAATAAGAATGAATCTCAAGAAAATGAAAGAAAAATTATATTATAGCCTTTTTTACTGGTTTGTTAAGGATTTTCCAATCTTGTTTATCCACCCAATCTTCAAATTGGGTCCATCCAATTTTTGGATATTTACTATGTAATTTCTTAATGTCAACATCGTATCCTACATCTTTTACCCATTGATACATTTTGAAGAAAGCTTCTCCCATAGCTTTAAGATCCTCAGTATCTTGTTGATGATATCTAACAGGATGGCCTAAAACACGGGTGAATCGTTCACCAATTTCCTTCCCTGAAACTTCGTCTGAGGCAATATCAATCGCTTTCCCTAAAAATTGTTCACGATTTTCAAGAACATGCAATACAAATCTCCCAATATCTCTGACAGCTATTAATTGAGAGATCCTATCGGGAGATAGTGGTCGTTCAATTATCCCGTCTTTGAGTTTCTTTAAATTCCATGTTGCTATAAAATTTTCCATGAAGGATACAGGACGTATGATTGTGTGAGGAATTCTGATATCTCTGATGTGCTTTTCGATCTCGAACTTGCTGTCAAAATGAGGGACACCCGTACTTTTATTAGCACTTGCCACTGAGCTATAAACCAAATGCTTGAGATCCAAATCTTTAGCTATATCAGCAACTGTGATTCCCTGTTTTATTTCGGCCTTTGGACCTCCTTCCATTGAAGTTCCCATTAGAAAAACTGCATCAACGTCTCTCATCGCTTCCCTAACACTATCGGGATCATTAAAATTCCCTTTAACAATTTCTACGCCTTCGTCTTCAAGTAACTTTGCTTTTTCGGAGTTGGGACTACGAGTCAAACCTCGAACTCGGTGTCCGAAATCTAAAAGCGCTCTAACCACCGCTCCACCTTGTTTACCAGTAGCTCCTGTTACTAATACGAATAATGGTCTTACGTAAGTGAAAATTTTCACCTTTTTTGTGTTTCTCTACTAAAATTATAACAAATTTTACTATTTAAACAGATTTCTAATGATTTATGAGGAGATCATGGAAATATATTTCGGGAATTAATGCTAAGGGGCGTTAAAATTATATTTTATATATTATAATCTTTAGATTTTTGATCAGAATAAGTTTAAAAATTTAAAAGTGGGACTTAAAATACTTTAATTAATTAAAAATAATATCCCTTTCTGATATATCTAATGAGTTAATGATTGATCTTATGCTTACACCAGTGTTTTTTTCTTATAACTTTTTATATTATTGTTTTTTATTATTATAAACTGATGAAACAGTGTAAAGATAAAAATTATTAAATATATTTTTCTCAATCTCTTATTATGTAAGGTATCAGTATAGAAATGATTAAAATAAATGATAGAGTCCAGCTAGTAATTTTTATAGATATAAAACACCAAAAATATGGGATATTACAAGAAATAAATGATTAAAAATATAGGAGATAATTATGAACTTAAAAGAAAAAGTTAAAAGAAAAAATCTTGAATGATTTCTCAGGTATAAAAATTCAAGCACCTCAAAATTCTCCTGTAATGGGAGCAATTCTAATGGCAAAACAAATAATTGTTAAAAATCAAAAGACCGGATGATATTTAAAAAAACTGAAAAACGAGGAGTCCAATTGTAGATATTTTAAATAAAAAAAGGATCTGGATAATAATAACCCAGGCAATCGTTGCTGCGGGTTTGGCTGGTGTAGCTTTTACTATTCCCGTTTCGAATTATTTTCAATATACTTTAGCCTTCTTTTGGCTTATAGCGTTCAATTCTGCAACTCACGATATCGCTGCTGACGGCTTTTATATGCTCGGATTATCTCACCATGATCAAACATGGTTTGTAGGGATCAGAAGCACTTTTTACAGATTTGCATTTCTCGCGGGCCAGGGGCCGCTTGTAATCCTTGCGGGAGAATTAGAGAAAAATTCAAAAGATATTCCTTATGCGTGGATGATTTCATTTTTTATTCTTGCCGGATTATTTACAGTCTTCTTTTTATATCATACCCTTATACTTCCTCATCCGGCTTCCGATAAAAAGGAAGATTCCGCTGTAAGTCTTATAAATAAACTATCTAATTATATTCTTTTTATCCTGGTATTTTTAATATTTCTGCCGTTTTATTTTATATTGATCTGGTTAACTCCCATTACTAAATACGATCCTAGATCTCTTATTCAAAAACTGCCGTTTAGTGACAATCAGTTTTCAGAAACTATAATAAAATTCCTCATCAAAGATAATTTGGGAATTATTCTGGCTTTTGTTCTTTTTTACAGACTAGGTGAAGCGCAGCTGGTTAAAATTGCTTCACCATTCCTTCTGGATCCTAAAACTGCCGGCGGGCTGGGCTTAAGCACAATCCAGGTTGGATTTGTTTACGGAACTGTGGGGGTCGTTGCGTTAACTCTCGGAGGTATATTGGGGGGATTTTTAGCTGCAAAAAATGGCCTGAAATACTGGCTCTGGTGGATGATTATAGCTATTAACCTGCCTGATCTTGTATATGTATTTTTATCATACACACAAACTTCAAGTTTTTTTATAATAAACCTTATGGTTGCTATAGAACAATTCGGATATGGATTTGGATTTACTGCATATATGCTTTACCTCATTTATATTTCTGAAGGTGATCATAAAACAGCTCATTATGCTATTGCAACAGGTATTATGGCTTTGGGAATGATGATTCCGGGAATGTTCAGCGGTTGGTTGCAGGAAACTTTAGGCTATAGACATTTTTTCATCTGGGTTTGCCTGGCGACTATACCGATATTTATAATCGCAAAGTTCATCCGTTTGGATCCTGAATTTGGGAAAAATACTGAATGAAATTTTGCTGGGCTATATCTGAGTAAATTACCATTACCGGATACCTGAGTAAAAACGGGACAACTATTCTTAAAATCACATCTATTTCTCTTTATAATTTTTATTTTATTAAAAGTGTTTCTTAATCATATCAATAATATACAGGCATAAAATTATGAAAAAATATCCAGGATATTTTTTATTATTTCTTTTAATTACTACTTCATATTTAAACTGCAGTCCAAATCATAGTGAAAATGACAACAATAATGATAGCTCCGAAAATTTAGGAATTACTCTTCCGCCGGGGTTTAAAATTGACATCTATGCTGATAATGTAAAGGGTGCAAGATCAATGGCATTAAGTCCAAGTGGTGTTTTATTTGTTGGAACCAGAGACGAAGATGTTTATGCAATTTTAGATACCAATAAAGATTACAAAGCAGACAAAGTAATTACAATTGCAAGCGGTCTGAATAGCCCTAACGGTGTAGCACTAAAAGATGGGAATTTATATGTCGCTGAAATTAATAGGATAACAAGATATGATAACATAGAGAAAGATCTATATAATCCTCCAAAACCCGTTGTAATAAATGATACCTTCCCGAGTGACAGACACCATGGCTGGAAATTTATACGTTTCGGTCCCGATGGGAAATTGTACGTCCCTGTTGGAGCCCCATGTAATGTTTGTTTACCCGGACCTAAATATGCCTCTTTATTCAGAATGAATCCTGATGGCAGTGATTTAGAAAAATATGCCAGCGGTATTCGTAATACAGTAGGATTTGACTGGAATCCTGAGACAAAAGTTTTGTGGTTTACAGATAACGGCAGAGATATGCTGGGTGATAACATTCCTTCGGATGAATTAAACAGGGCACCTGAAAAAGGATTGAACTTTGGTTTTCCATACATGTTCGGCAAAGATGTCCGCGATCCTGAATTCGGTAAAGGAGTGGATTTAAGTAAATTTGTAAAACCGGCAATGGAACTAGGCCCGCACGTTGCTTCCCTTGGTATGAGGTTCTATACAGGCAACATGTTCCCGCCGGAATATAAAAACCAGATATTTATTGCAGAACACGGTTCATGGAACAGAAGCCAAAAAATCGGTTATAGAGTAGTTGTAGTAAAAGTTGCAGATGGCAAGGCAATTAGTCAACAGATCTTTGCACAAGGCTGGTTGAAAGGTCAATCAGTTTCGGGAAGACCCGTAGATGTTCAGCAGATGCACGACGGGTCACTTTTAGTTTCGGATGATTATGCTGGAGTTATTTATAGAATAACCTATCACCTGTGTAACAGGCAGCGGAATCTTTAGGGATTTAGCCAATTTTCAAATAAAATTGGCTACAACATACCAAGTCAATACTGAGAAGAAAGGGAAATCAGTATGGAAAAGATGTATTTAATCCTTAATAGCAAATCTCCTTTTTACCAGGTCTTATAATAAAAGTATGGCAAGAAGACAACAGTTTCAACCAATACGGCAAACAGGCAAAAAGCAGAAAAATTTTTACAAAGCTTTAATCCTTTTGATAACCCTTCCTTCAATGTTTTTCAAAAATATTTACCCGACATACCGCTTGAAAATATCTCTTCAAAAATGATAGATCAGTTCATTTCATCAACAGCTACAAAGTCTAAACATTCTGCATCATTATATTATCGTACTATCAAGGCAGCATTTAATAAAGCCCTCGTTTGGAATTATATATCTGAAAATCCATTTAATAAAATCAAACCACCGAAGGTTCCGAAATCTTTCCCAGCTTTTATTAATTCAAACGAACTACATCAAATTATTGAAAATACTGAAAGAGAATTTCTCAAACCTATTTTTAATACTGTTTTTTCGCCGGTATAAGGTTGGCTGAAATCCTAAATATGAAATGGAGCTGGATAGATTTTCAAAATAATATTATTACTGTTAAATGTGATGAATCATTTACATTCTGGATTCGCTTTTAATCCATTCAATAAATTTCCCAAATTGCAGCTTCGTTTCATCTAAATTAAAATCACCTCCATTATAGGTAAAGTCATGACCTTCAGATAACCTGAAAGTGAAACCAATTTCATTAATTGAAGAACAAGAGGATTAATACTTTTCCCATCCCTTTGCTCTATTGATGAAGCATTCATTTTTGCTTATCCTTACCAAGGCTAATCATATAGATTAATAATATTTGATAATAAGAATTTTTGGTTATTATGCAAATGAACGAGGAAAAATGTTTAATGGAAATTCTGATAAAAATTACGAGGGAATATTGTCTACCGGTAAGCTGCATCTCTGGGGAATCGTTCTTGCAGGTGTCAGTACAAATATGCTGTAGACGAAATAGGATACCCGTTATTAAACATGACAATTACCCAGCCGTGTGCACGCGAAACAAGTGCGGGAATTCTTCTGCCCATGTTAAAGATTAATCGGATAGATCCTGAAGCAATTGTAACAATATTTCCATCATATCATTTTATTAATGAAGAAAATTATTTCATGGATTATGTGCTGGAAGCTAATTTATTTGTAGTGAATAATCCCGGTTCAATTGTTATGCTCGGTGTTAAGCCCGATCGAATTGAAAGCGGATATGGTTGGATAGAACCGGGCATCAGGGTTTTGTACCATGGTGAAAAAATAATCAGAGGTGTTAAAAGATTTTGGGAAAAACCTAGTCCGGAAAAGGCAGAGACATTATGGCATAAAGGTTCTTTGTGGAATACCTTTGTGCTTATTGGCAGAAGCACAACATTTATTAAAAATATTAAAGTTTGTGTTCCCGCTGTATTCAATGCATTCGAACCGATTCGGAAGGAGATTGGTACTTCCCGGGAAAAGATTACTATTGAAAAAAGCTTTAGGTTCATACCCGCATTAAACTTTTCACGGTTTGTTTTGGAAATGATACCCGAACAATTACGTGTAATGGAAGTTTCAGATGTTTACTGGAGTGATTGGGGAGATGAGAAACGCATTAGAAACGATCTTGAAAAATTAAGTTTAACAATGGTTGATTCAGTGGTGCCTGAAATAGATTAGATAGTGAACTATTATAACTTCTTTTTAATTTTTTCTTTCCTTAGTTAACGGATATGAATCCACAGCCGGCGGCTAACTAGAAATATG
>JARRLT010000321.1:0-4531 GCA_037386725.1 Promethearchaeota archaeon | reverse complement strand
TAAAAATATAATAAATTTTTCAAACTCTTCATCTTAAAGCCAAAAATATTTCAAAAAATCAATCCATATTAGAAAACTATAAATATATGAAAACTATTTATAAATTTAGATTTTAATATATATGAACGACGGTCATTTATTAAAAAATTTAACTTTCAAATCAGTTAACATAAGAATACATAGATTTAAGAAAAAATTGAATCTTCATAAATGATATTCGAGGTAAATAAATTAAATTACCAAATATACCTAAAAGTGGTATTCTATCCACCTTTCTACAATTCTTTCGAGTAAATATTCAAAATATCTTTAAAATGGTTTGAAAACTTCAGTAAATTTAAATTTAATCAAAATAATTTCAGAAATTGGTGTTTTATTATAGTAGAATCAAATACGAAAGGATTAATATTTAAAATCCAAAGAGTAGCTACTGATGATGGTCCAGGTGTTCGCACTACTATTTTCTTGAAGGGGTGTCCTTTACATTGTGTATGGTGTGCCAATCCAGAATCAATTTCAGGAATTCCTCAATTACAATGGTTGGATCATAAATGTATTGGTTGTAAAAGTTGTTTAGATCCAAGAAGCTTGTCCAAGCACCGCATTAACCTTATTAGGGATGTGGTGGAATCCAAAAGATCTTTTTTACGATATAGAGAAAGAAAAGATTTTCTTTTCTAAGTCAAAGGGAGGTATAACTGTCTCTGGTGGAGAACCTACACTACAATCTGAATTTTTATTAGAATTTTTCAAATTATGTAAAGGAAATGGTATTTCGACTGCTTTAGATACTTGTGGGTATTCCAGAAAACGTGTTTATGAAAGATTATTGCCCTATACAGACATTGTTCTATTAGATTTAAAGGTTTTTAATTCTAAAAAACACGAAAAATTTACGGGGGTTCCAAATCAAAAAATCTTAAAAAACGCTGAATGGATTGCGGAATATATAAGCGAACACAGAAAAAAATTATGGATAAGAACGCCCTTAATACCAAGATATACCGCCACGGACGAGAATGTTAAAAGAATTGGAGAGTTTATTGTTAATAATTTAAAAAACATACCAGAGCAGTGGGATTTACTAAGTTTTAATAAACTTTGTGAATCTACATATTTTAGGTTAGGCAAATCGTGGGTTTTGAAAGACGAACCACTCATGACAATAGAACAAATGGAGTATTTTCAAGCAATTGCTAAAAGTACAAGTGCGAAAAACGTGAAATGGTCTGGTTTAACTAAGAAAACATCGTGATATTAACTTTTACTTTGCGAAGACTATAAGGTCACAATAAATAGATAATAAATAACTTTATTTTTATAATCTAACAGGAATAGATCACTCTTTTTATTTAATTAAAGTTTGTTAAATTCTGTTCGAGCAATAATGTCGTCTTGAAGTTCTTTTCGAAGGTCTATGAAACGAGCTGAATACCCTGAAACCTTAATTGAGAGATCTGGATACTTTTCTGGATGTTTTTGAGCATCCTTAAGTGTTTCAGTCCCTACAGGATTAATCTGAAGATTTCTACCACCTAATTCAAAAAAAGATTCTACAATAGTAGCCATATGGTCTAAACCTTCCTCGGTTGATATTGTGGTTGGAGAGACTCTAATATTCATTGCTACACCATTAGTCAAAAGAGCATCCTTGGTGGCATAAGCTGCTGATCGGAGAGTCATTGTGAGTCCATTTTTTTCCGTTCCATTAGCCGGAGACATTCCATTCGATACAGGTTCGCCTTTTACTCTTCCATCTGGAGTCGCTCCAACCATCTTGCCTTCCTGAGTTTGCGTCCCAGCAGCAGATATTAAGCATGGATGGTATATTCCATCGCCTCCCCTTGCTTTGTATTTTCTTGTGATATCACATAATGTTTGCGCAACCCATTTTGCGATTTCGTCTGTTTTTTCGTCTCCATTGCCATATTTAGGTGCCTTATTTCTTAACATAGTTTTTAATTCATTTGCACCTTTGAAATTATCTCGAAGATGTTCAATAAATTCTCCCATTGTAAGTAATTTTTCTTCAAATACTGCCCATTGAATTGCTGCTAGGGAATTTGTAACTGTGCCTAGTGCCTGAGCACCCATTGGATTATTATTATACATCGCACCATTTCGAGTGACATCCAAACCTTTCTCTATGCAGCCTTCAATGGTTGAAGAAAGTAATGGGGATGGAAAATATTCCGCATAAGCTTTATCTTTAAGTTCACCTTTTTTTACAGCTAAATCAATTGCAAATTTCAATTGATCTACAAACGCTTTTTTCACATCTTCAAAAGAAGTAAAAGTACTAGGATCGGGTGTTTTTGCACCAAGGGTTTTATCTCCAGATAGGAGTGTTCGTCCTTCATTCAATGCCATATTAAAAACAACTACCAAAAAAATAGCATTTCCTGCAGTATAGGAGAAATCATTACCAGTACCATGAGGTTCCACACACCCTACTATGGAATAATTCCTAGCATCTTCCAAGGAATAACCAGTTTTATGAAGATGGGGAACATGGACCTCGTCATTATGAAGAGCCATTCCCGCTGTGTGTCGGTACGCTTCAATTGCCCTTTTTACGAAATCATGAGGTGTTTTTGAAGAGATTCGTATTGATATAGTGTTTAGTAAACTTTTCACATTTGATACAGCTTCTAAAAATAAGTAAGAAACCTCGTTCGTTGCATCCATCCCATTTTTATCAACCCCACCAATAGTCACATTGTTTTGTCCTGCTATAACAACGGTAGCAAGTTTGACTAGATATTCTTCAATTGCCTCTACTGCTTCTGCTTGTGTTAAACGTCCTTCTGTAATATCTGCTCTATAATAGGGAATAAGATATTGGTCTACACGCCCTTGAGAAAAGATATTAGCATCACCATAACTCATCTCCATAACAACATTAGTCATCCAAATTGATTGAAGGGCCTCCATGAAATTTCTTGGAGGATAGGCAGGTACTTGCCTAGCTCGTTCAGCAATGTCTAATAGTTCAACTTTTTGACCTTCTGAAGCATTTTTAGCCATTTCAGATGCCAAATCAGCATATCGCTTAGAGTAGTCACAAACTGCTTTTGCTGTAATTTGGGTGGATTCAAGAAAATTCTTACGATATTCATAATTTTCACCCGTTTCCTTGAGATTTGAAAGTCGTTCTGCAGCCATCTGTTCTATCCCTTTAAATCCCATTTTTAGAACTCGTGGATAACCCGGAATGGTGTGTCCTTGCATAAGGCCGTTCGCAAAAATATCTGTCCCTGACATTGAGAAGATTGATGCTAATGGAGATTGATTTCTTTCCTCATCAATTAACCCCGCTTCTTTAAAGTATTCTAATTTTTTTGCAGATATTGTTTTTCCTTTCCAAAAAGGAAGAATTTCCTCTTTTAACTCTTTCTTTTCTTCTTCTGTTAGTGGTTTATATCTTCCCCATAATGGATGCTGGGCACCAACAAAGGCTTTCATTTTAGGATCGACTGTGTCATCCAAGAAAAATGAAAATGTGCCAAAATTCCTTCCTTGTTCTATTTCCATAGGATCGGATCTTACTTTACTTGATTTTTTACCGACAATTAACTCGTTATCGTCAATTCTGATAGGCATGCATCGTAAAAATTCCTCTAGCGATTTAGCTTGTTTTATACAAGGATGTTCGTTTTCCATTTTTTTGTATATTATAGTATAACATCGTGCTCGTTCAAGATCATATTCGAAAGGATGAGATAGCATTTCGTCTCTAATCTTTCCAACCCTCTCAGATGGAACACCTCGGAGAGGAGCTATCTTAAAATTTTTAACAACCATAAATTAATAAATGACCGTCGTTAATTTAAAGATTTCTATTACTTTTTATGAACTCGATTTTTACTATTTGAGTTAATACAAAGACTATTACGAATAGAATCGAGTAAAATAATAAATTCTTTTATTCGATCAATCAAGTTTACAAATGCCCTCTCTTTCTTAACAACTTGACGAAATCATAGAAGTTGGGAAAAATCTTTTTGTTGAATATGGCTCTCACGGATTTAGCTTGAGGAAATTAGCGAATAAACTAAACATGGCAAAATCAAATTTATATAATTATGTAAAGTCTAAGAGAGAATTGTGGTTTGCAATTCGAACTCGATATTTTTCTGATTATGAAAAAGGTTTTATTGAAATTCTAAAAACTCACGATGGAGATTATGTAGACTTAGGGGTTAAATGGGCGCAATACTTCCTAGAATTTGCAGCCGCAGATAAAAAGAGATTTGAAATGATGTTTTTTATTCGAGCGCCATCATCTAAAAAAATTGGTCCCTACGAAAAAAAGTATCGACCACTTGAAGTTATACAAAAAGGTATTAACATTGTGCTTAAAGCAGTTGATGAAGGAAACTACAAGGAAAAAGATCCAATCAAGCTTTATTATTATATGTACGCATCTTGTCTTGGTGCAGCCAAACTCGAATTAGACCTAAAATATACTTATAAAATCATGAAACCTTCCCCAAATAAAAAATATTTATTGACTATTGAGGAATTTCGC
>JARRLT010000320.1:0-7875 GCA_037386725.1 Promethearchaeota archaeon | reverse complement strand
AAATTCCTTGTCACTTTCCAGTGATGAGGTTTCTGAGTTGAAACGGTCCGTTTATAACAACAAAATTGTAGTCATCAAGAACCAGAATTTGAATGAACAACAGTTTTGCGACTTTTCGGAATTGTTCGGCGAACCGATACCCTACCTACAGGAAAACTACCACCACCCGGATTACCCGCTAATTTTTGTTTCCTCTAACATTCATCAAGAGGGTAAAAAAATTGGTTTTAGTGGAATTTTAAGGATTATTACTGAAAAATTTATTCTAGAACAAAAATTAAAAGAATCTGAAAAAATATATAGATTAATTTCTGAAAATGCCTATGATCTTATAAGTATTGTTAATGAAAACGGAATAATTGAGTATATTAATGAGAAACCACATCTGCAAACAGTTGGTTTCAACAGAAAAGATATGCTAAATCATTCATTCCTAGAATTTATTCACCCTAATGATAAAAAAGAGGCTTTTAAAACAATAAAAGAAAGTATTGATATAGGAGAAGGGAGCTTAGAATTACGAGTTAAACATAAGAATAAAAGATGGATTTGGATTGAATTTAAAGGTAGGGAATTTCAAGATGTAGATGGTAAAAAGAAAGCTCATTTGATTTCTAGAGAAATTACAGAAAGAAAAATCGCAGAACAAAAAATTTTAGAATCCGAAGAAAAATTAAGACAAATGAATAAAGAGTTGGAAGAAAAAGTAAGAGACAGAACGAAAGAGTTAATAAAACAAAATAAAAAATTAAAACAACTTGATAAATTGAAAAATGATTTCATTTCGATGGCGGCTCACGAATTAAAAACACCATTAATTTCTATCGGGGGATATATTGATCTTATCCTCATTAGAGAGAAAGAAAATTTAAATTCTGAGATTAAAAGTGATTTACATCGAGCAATATCAAATGTTAAACGTCTACAGCAATATATTAATCAGTTAATGGATGTAATGAAAATAGATGCTGAAAGAATGGAATTGGATAAAAATGAAGTCAATTTACTGAATGTTATAAAAAGTAGTATTGCTGATCTAGAATTACAGATTAAGGAAAAAGATATTAATTTAGAACTTTCAGTTCCAAATCATATCAAAGTGTGCATTGATTCTTTTCGAATAAAACAAGTATTATCAAATTTATTATCTAATGCCATAAAATTTTCAAAAAGAGGAGGTAAGGTCATAATTGATGTGAAGGAGGAACAAAATGCATATTTCATTAGCGTAAAAGATTACGGAATAGGATTAAAAGAAAGCGATCTAAATAAGTTATCTTTTCGTTACCAAAAAGGTAGAATTGTAAAGAGAAATTAATCTAAGTATTAACATTTTATTTATTTAACTAATTCTGAGAATATTTGTTTTTGATAGAGAATAAATTGTACGATCAATATTTTTATATACAAGATAACCCCATATTTACATAATAGTATCATTATTTTTATCATAATTGAAGTCTTGGTAAAGATGGTCAAATCACAAGAATCTTTTTTCGATTTTGGTACAAATCAAATTGGAAGGTTAATAATCGAAAATTTGGATAATTTAGTCTGTTTTTTAAACAATGATTTAGAAATCATTTATGTAAATAATTACTTCAAAAAAGTTTTAGATTATAATAGAGAGAGAATTCTTGGAAATTCTATTTTGAAAATCATTGATTCAGATAATAAAGAAGAATTTAAAGAATTTTTACAAAATTTGTTTACTGATAACGAATTTGAAATTGACCTTAAGCTAATAACTAAGAAAGGAAGATCAAAATGGTGTCAAATCAAGGGAATAAAATTAGAGGACAATAAATTACCTCAAGATTTAATATTAATCATTGGGAGGGAATTACAGAAGAAAAGACTTGATATTTTAAAAGAAAAGGAAGATAATTTGCAAGAATTCTACAACTCTCTTACTGAAATTAGATTTTGGAAATTATTTCAATCGAAGGATTTTAAAAATGCTATAGAAGCATCTCAGGAAATGCTATCCTTGGTTATTAACAATATTCCCCAATATATTGCATGGAAAGATAGAAACCTCATATATTTAGGTTGTAATGAAAATTATTCTCATTTATGTGGTCTCGAAGCTCCAAAAGAAATAATAGGAAAAACGGATGTTGAGTTAAATTGGGGTGATGAATTTGCTATTGGTTTAATGCAAAAACAAAATGATATTATAAAATCCGGGAAATCAGAATTTCATTTATTAGAAACATGGAAATTAAATGATAAAAATGTATTATTTGAGATCAATCAAATTGTATTACATGATGAAAATAATAATGTCGTAGGAATTTTAACTACTTATGAGGATAAGACAATCCAAATTAAAGCTAATAATAGAATAAAAGAATCTGAGCAAAGATTTAGAGATTTAACTGAGTTATTACCAGATATAATATATGAGTCTAATACTAACCTAAATATAACATATTTGAATAAAGCTGGTTTTGAAATCTCAGGATATACACCTAAAGATCTAGAAAAAGGTTTAAACATTAAACAATTAATAAATGACTCTGATAAAGAACGAGTGTCTCAGAATATTAAAGATTTATTAACTGGTAAAAAAACTACCCCTAATTATTATATGTTCAAGAAAAAGAATGGAGGTACATTTTATGGCTTAGCTCATTCTCGGTCTATTTATAGGAATGGTAAAATTTCCGGGATGAGAGGGGTTGTACATGATTTAACGGATAGAAAAATTGCTGAAGAAAAATATAAGCATCTTTTTGAAAATGCTCCATATGCTATTTGGCTTGTTAATTCACAAGGGATAATTATAGATTGTAACAAAACGATGGATGACATTTTCTTGTCAATTTATACTCGAGAAGATCTTATAGGAAAAAATTATCTCGATGTTTTGAAACTTTTTGAAAAGCCTGAACATTTTATTCCTATATTTAAAAAAAGATTTGAAAAAATGATGGCTGGAGAAAAGCTTGACCCCATAGAATTTTCAATTGCTAGAGCTGAAAAAAAAGCGGAAGAAAAAATAAAAGAATCTGAAGAAAAGCTAAAAAAGTTAAATAAAGAATTAGAAAATAAAGTATTCGAACGCACTAAGGAATTAAGGAAATCAGAGAAAATATTAAAAAAACAAAATATTCAATTAAAACAATTAGATAATATTAAAAATGAATTTATCACGAATGCAGCTCATGAATTAAAAACACCATTAATTTCTATTAGCGGTTACACAGATTATATTTTGCTTAAATATCGCAAGATCATTAGTCCCGAAATAAAAAAGGATTTAAATGTAGTAAAAAGGAATGTGTCTCGATTAGAACGACTTATGAATCAGTTATTAGAAGTTATGAAAATAGATGAAGAGAAGCTTAAAATTAATAAAGAGCCTGTTAAAGTAGCGGAATTAGTTCGAGAATGTATTCAAGAACTTTCATATCATTTATTAGCTAAGAATCATGATTTGGTCCTTGAAATTGAAGAAGATTTAATTATAAATGCCGATCCAGAAAAAATTTTTCAATTGTTTACAAACTTATTAAGTAATGCGATTAAATTTACCCCTACTAATGGAAGAATTGAAATAAAAGTAGAAAGTAAGGGGAATTTTTATCAGTTCGCTATTATTGATAATGGTATAGGATTAACAAAGAAAGAAATTGATCGTTTATTTAAAAAATTTGAGATTGTAAAAAGCCCGATTATGGAATTTAATGATAGAATAACTGGAACAGGTTTAGGATTATATATCTCAAAAGGAATCGTTGAAAGTCATGGAGGTAGGATTTGGGCGGAATCAGAAGGAAGTGATAAAGGAACAATCTTCAATTTTACACTGCCAAAATAAAAAATCATTATATAAGATATTTAAATCAACCTTATAGTGTTAAGAAGAAATTTTACATCATTAAAATTTAAAAAAGTCCTATAATTTATATAAATCCTATAATTATTGCCATTATAAATAATTCCTTAAAAGTCGATGATAAAATGCCAACTCTCATTATTGCTGAAAAGAATAAAGCTGCACAAGCAATAGCTGAATCTCTAGGGAATCCTAGTTTAAAAAAACATAAAAATGTTAAAATCTATTGTTTAAATCAAAATCAAATATTTGTTATTCCATTAAGAGGGCATATTCTAAGCTATAGAAATTCAAAAAAATATAAAAGTTGGTCCCAAACAAATCCAAGAGACATTATAATCGATCCTAAAGCTATAAAAAAAGTACCATTAAAGTATGGATATTCTTATATTGAAGCTTTGAAAAAATATTCTACTCAATGCCAAAATTGTATTATAGGTACAGATGCAGATATTGAAGGTTGTAATATAGGACTTTTTGATGCATTACCTTTCATTAAAAGTTGTAATCCAAGTATTGAAGTCTCACAACTCTGGTTGAGCTCCTTACAAGAATCTGAAATACGAAAAAAGATGAATGAACTTATTCCTCCAAAATGGACTTGGGCCAAAGCAGGAGAAACTAGAGCAATTATTGATGCAATAATTGGGTTTTCTGCTACAAGAGAATTAACACATTCCTTTAAGCCAATTATTAATAAGATAAAAAATAAATTTATATCTATTGGAAGAGTACAAACATCTCTTCTTTACCTAATTTACTTAAGAGAAATTTTAATAAAAAAATTTATTCCAGAACCTTATATTACTATTCACGCTAATTTAATTCAAGAAAATTATGAGTTTAAAGCCTATCACAAATCAAATCCATTCAAGGATGAGAAAATCCTAATAGGAGAAAAAATTTTTAGTACAATCAAAAATGCCAATGAAGCCTTAATTATAAATAAGAAAGAAAATATGAGGAAAAAATATCCTCCACAACCACTTAATACTTCTAAGGCATTAATTCTTTTAACAAAAATACTTAAGATTAGTGCAAAAGTGGCACTCACCACAATGAATGCTCTATACTTAAATAAAATCATAACTTACCCTAGAACGGAAACTGATAAATATAAAGATAGTTTCGATCATTCGACTATTTTAAATGATTTTAAAACTCACTCAGCATATAGTTCTTTTGTTAAAAATCTTTTCTCGAAAAATGTTTTAACACCAACAATGGGAAAAAAAGATGCTGGAGATCACCCACCTATCACTCCTATAGTTAGTTTAGAATTAAATAGCAAAAAATTTGAAAATCAATTACAAAGAAAAGTATATGATATTTTAGCAAGACATTATTTATCTCTCTTTGGCGACCCTGCTTTAGAAAAACGAACTTCTCTGAGACTTTCAATAAAGAAAGAACCATTTAGCTCTAATTTAGTGGCTTTAAAATCCCCTGGATTTTTGGAAATTGTTCCATTTTTAAAAAGAAATTATGATCATTCGATCAATATCAACAAAGTTAATATTCCTGTGATATCAATTGAGTTGTTGAAGAAAGAAACTGCTCCTCCAGCTCATTATACTGATACCAGTCTATTGAAATTAATGGAAGAAAATAATTTAGGAACAAAATCTACACGACCTGTAATCATTCAGATTCTGGAGGAGTTATCTCATTCATCAATTACAGCACACCTGCGAATGGAACCTTTTGTTTCGATTTTCAGAAAAACTGGATCTTTTGATCACCCGCGCAATGGATAATGTAATTGAAATCGTTCGGTCTCGTTTTTTATATCTTTTTGATGAATATATAGCACATAAAAATGAACTTATCCAAAATTTAAAATATTCCGAAGATTCTATCATTAAAGAACATAAAAAGAATCTAAATCAAAATAAGGTTACTACTTCAAATTGCCCTCATTGTAAAGTAGCACCAATGAAAGTTATTAAAACTAAAAAAGGGCGCTTTTTAGCTTGTCAAAATAAAGAATGTAGCAATAAATATTTAAATCTCCCTAATAAAGGAAAGTTATATATTATGGCATCAGGAGTTTGCGGAAAATGTGGTTTTAATATTTTTAAATTCTATACAAGAAAAAATAATAAAAATTTTTCCTATTATATGTGTCCAAATTGTTGGAATATAGGCTATAAAGAAAAAAATTCTAAAAAAGGATTTTGTTCAAATTGTGAAAATTATAAAGTAGAAAAAGGAAAATGTAAAAAAGTATCTTAAGATTCAAAATTTATTACTTTAATTTAAATTGGTATTTATTATAAGCTGCTCTTGTTAAGCCTACATAATTGTCTGAAAGCTTATAATACATCTTTCCATTAATTACTTGACTTTCTACATAATTATTGCGTAAAGAATGATTTATTGAGCCTATCATTGTTCCTAAAGTTACTGAACCAATATATTTCTGCTCTTTCTTTACGATTCTAATTAATTCTAATTCGGAATGCCATGATCCATCCAATAAAGCTTTCAAAATTTCATTTTTGACTGGAGTTCGGATTCCTTTAATCTTATTGAATAATTTTGAGTAATCTGGTTTGTAATATCTTTTCATTAAATCATTTGATTCTTTTTCTTCATTATAAAGGTTTTCCATTTTTCATGCACTATAATATTCAATTTTCTTATGAAAATATATTAAAATCAATTATAAAATCAAATGTATTACTCGGGTATTATATTAAAAATTGTTGAAGAATTTTCTATACTATTCTTATATTTAGAGTAATAAATCATCAAGAGGGATCCCATCTTTGAAATATTTCGCTCTCGTTATCCAATTTTCAGAAAATTCTGGAATTGTAGCTAATATAGATCCTCCTATCCATACGGAAAAGGTTCGTTCTCTTGGTGCTATTATTCTAATTATTTGATCAGATTTTTTTCTACGTGCTAATTCTAGTTCTAACTCTTGATACATTCGAGATTTAAAATTTGGAAACATAGAAGATCCTCCGGATAAAAATATATTATTTAATAAATTCGGTCTTATATCAATATCACACGCATCTATTACATCTAATACAATCTTAGGGAGAGGAGTCTCCTCAAATTCTTGCTTTGGATTAAAAATCAATTCAGGAATCATAAATCTTTCTTTGTCTAAAGTTAGAGTGGATCCATCAGGCATGGAATATTGTTTTCGATATTCATTTGCACGTTTAAGATCTTGTTTATAATCCAAAGAAACAAAACAAGCTCGTTCTTTAAGAGCTCTAATCAACTCTCTTCTTAATGAAGAGTCAACGTTAAAACCAGTAGAGTCTTGGATAACTTTTTCCATATAATTTGTTAAGGTCTTTCCTCCCATATTTAAAACTTTTATCGCATGATCTAAAATATAACCCTCATAAATTGGAATAACTCTTGTGCTACTATCTCCAATCTCGATTACCAAACCTGTTTGAAAACCACCTGAATAAAGAGTACAAAGAGAATCAATAACAGGATAAAATGCCATACATTGATATTTTTCAAGAAAAATCTCAAAAAGACGTTCTAAATCATCTTTAGGAAATAATGGATGAGTACAATATAGAATATTAAATAACGTTGGATCAACCCTTAAAGTATAAAAAGTATAATCAAGAATTTTTTCAAAATGATTCCAATCTATTATCTTTCCTTTTTTTATTGGATAAAATAATTTATATAAACCTAAGGATTGAATTTCTTCCCCTACATATAATTCTTGTTGAACTTTACCCGAATATTGTCCTTCAATTTGATTGTATTTTGGAGTCCCTACAATTGTGAAAAATATTGAGGAAGGATTATCTTCTCCCGCAAAACCCGTTTTACTTGAAAATTGACCTATATCGAGTACCAATGTCAAACCAGGCATTTTCTTAAAGTTTATTTGATTATTTACCTATTTTATAAATAATTAATAGAGTTCATCCTATTAAAATTTTCAATGGAGAAAATGTTGTTTCTGGAATAAACGCTTCTCCATAAGATTTTTGAATTTCAAAGCCTCTAGTTTGGGCAATGGTTTTCATCCACCTTATACT
>JARRLT010000319.1:0-2744 GCA_037386725.1 Promethearchaeota archaeon | reverse complement strand
TTTAAAAAAATAAATAAGTTAATGTTGGAACAACACAATGTCGAAGCTGCAATTATTTAATCTTTAGTATTCCCTCTTAATTACAAAATCAGCAAATTCGTCAAAGAATTGTTTTTGCTCTCTATTCAAATCAGGATAAATATCATTTAAATAATTTTTTGCTTGTGAAATTAAATTCTTAGCGAGGTGTTCAGAAACAGTTAATGCGTTAGTTTCTTTGAAAAGATTTTCCACCTCATTAACATCATTTTCAGATAATTCTTTCTTGCTATAAATTTCTTTCAAACGTTTAGATTGTGCTTCATTTGTATTTTGTAACGCGATAATATAGACTACTTTTTTCTTTTTACTCCTAATATCTTTCTTTAAATCGATAATATCGTCTGATATTGCCATAGCTTGACCGATTCTTAACATCGCTTCAGATAAAGGTTTAATTTGGTAATGAATGTTTCCTTTTGCGAATATAGCTCCGATTTTTGAAGATTTTTCAAACACACAAGCCCTTATCATTTCAGCAATATTGAGATATTGTTCTAAGGACATGGTAATCCTATGAAATTCCATATAATCTTCAATAATCTGACCTTTTAGAATGGAATCAACTGCTTCGGTATACTCCTGAAAAGCTAATAATTTTTGATTTTTTGGAAATTTAGAACATTTAATTATATCTTGTCCTAAATTATAAGCAAAAGAGGCTCCAATAATACCCATATTTCTTCCATAAAGAGTTGAGGATTTTTCAAAATTCTTTTTATCCTGGTCAACTTTCTCCAATTCGTTTTTAAATTGAATATGAAAGGTAGGACTATCTCTTCTAATAAGATCATCGTCAATTAAATCGTCTTGTATTAATTGACCATTATGAAGAAATTCAACTGCCATTGCTACTTTTCTTACATCATTAATTTGGTCTTCTAAATACATCGGATTAATAATTCCATTAAATGATGCGACTAATAAAGCAGGATGGATTCTTTTAGCTCGCTCATTAAGCATGAATTTTTTAGTTTGATCTAAGAAATCCTTAAGTAATGGGTCATTTTGGTTTTTCGAAAGTGAACGAAAATACTTTTCAAGTTGTTTATTTACTATCTTTCTTTCCGAATTAATGAAATTTTCAATCATAGTTAATCATTTTAGTTCTTATTGGGTAAATATAATTTAGTCAGTTTATAAATTTATTTTATGCAATTTTTAGATAATGCCTAAAATTCAGTTATTTCGTATTTATTTTGAAAAAAGTAAATTTAAAAATTATTGGATGTAAATTAACTTAAAAAGTAATGAGTTGATGCGATAATATGAAAATAGCTGTTATATCAGATACACATGATAATTTAGAGAACATTTCAAAAGCCGTATCATTGATGAATAAGAAAAATGTCGATATTTTGATTCATTGTGGAGATTATGTCTCTCCATTTACAAAGAGACGATTTGATGGTTTAAATGACAATATAAAGAAAAATTTCTATGGGGTATGGGGTAATAACGATGGGGATAAACCGTTTCTTCAGAGAAATTTAGGTCAGATCTGCCAATTTGTCGGGAGGGAATTACTTACTGAATTTGATGGAAAGAAGATTTATGCTACTCATGATATAGATGAAAGAGTAATAGACGCAATTGCCAAATCAGGAGAGTTTAATATTGTAATATATGGTCATACACATAATTCAGTTAATAAGAAGTTAGATAATGGTGTTCTTATCGTCAATCCCGGAGAAGCATGCGGATATTTGAGTGGAAATGCATCTTTTGCAATTATTGATACCGAAACCATGGAAGCAAATATTATCCAAATCTAAATATTCTTTTTTTATCTATTTTTAAAAATTTATATCTTTTTATTTTGTATTTATATATAAGATGAATCAACCACTTTCTAATATAAGAATTTTAGATCTATCAAGGATGCTCCCAGGACCTTTCTGCTCTATGATCCTTTCAGATTTAGGGGCGGAAGTAATAAGAGTAGAAGATCCCCGTTTCCCCTATTCTAATCCACCTCCTTTTTATCAAAAAGGAAGATATAGAGTTAGTGCTTTTAACTCCATAATAATGAGGAATAAGAAATCCATCACCCTTAACCTTAAAAAGAAAGAAGCTAGAGAAATTTTTTATAAACTAGTTAAGGAATCTGATGTGATTCTTGAGACATTCCGGCCTAAGGTAACTAAAAAATTACATATAGATTACGAGAACCTTTCGAAAATAAATAAATCCATTATATATTGTTCCCTTACGGGATATGGACAAACGGGACCATACGAACAAATTGCTGGTCATGATTTAAATTATGTTGGATTATGCGGAATTTTAGACTTAAATAGAGAAAGGAAAATTCCTGGAAAATCTCACACAAGAAAACCAATCGTTCCAGGAATTCAAGCTGCTGATATAGGAGGAGGTTTAATGGCAGCAATAGGGATTTTAAGTGCAATAATCGAACGAAATAATAATCAAGAAAAAAGGGGTCAACAAATCGATATCTCGATGTTAGATACGGTATTTTCCTTTATGCCGATGGCAGCCGCCTATCATTTTTCTGAAAGTTTAAACGAAGGTGTCAAAACAAAAAATCCATTACATGGGGATGTGCCTTTCTATTCTACATATAAAACAAAAGATGAAAAATATGTTTCGGTAGGTATAATAGAGATGAAATTCTGGCATGAGTTATGTGAAACACTCGGGAGAGATGATTTAAAGTTAAAGCAAGGAACTCAAGGGGAAGA
>JARRLT010000318.1:0-5024 GCA_037386725.1 Promethearchaeota archaeon | reverse complement strand
TCTTGAATTGGTAAATAAAAATTTGATATTTGTATTTCTTCCTTTTAAAATTTATTGAATAATTATTCGGTAATGCATGAGGTTTATTAGCATTATATTTTCCCTTAATTTCATATCGAAAAATATCAAAAGCTCTATTATTCTCTACAACATTCATTAAAAACTTAGGCAACAATCCTCCGTTGACATTTTTTATATTAAAACCAGTATAGAAAATTTTTTCCCAATTGATTTTTTCATAAATCCGAGGTAACGTAAATATTACTTTATCCGAAAAATATTTTTTAAACTCTTTATCTATTTTACTTTGAGAATAATATGGAATTCCAAGAGATAATGTAAATAAAATTATTAAAATTGGAAAGATAATAAAACTAAAAATCCCGTATTCTCTGAGGAACCCTGCAAAAAATATACTGATAATAATCCAGAGACCCGAAATCAGGAGGATTATTTAGTATGCCAGAGTGTTAGTTTAAGAAGTCTCATCTTTAATTTGTTTAGTTTAATAGATATTTAATTTTTAGTCATTAATTGGTTTTATTTTATTTACATGAATATAGTATATGTACTAAATATTATCCAATACTATGCATAGTTTTTCGAATTTATTAATTATCATTATTAAATATTTAATTAATTTTGTTTAACAATATATTTAGTAAATAAATTGTGAACATGATATCCTTTTGATTAACGATAGAAGGATATGTAAATGATAATTCTATAAATCCGAACAAGTTTGTGATTAAAAATGAATCTTTATTTTTATTGATAAGATGGCATTGGAGATGATTTTTAATGTTTTTTAAAAAATTTCAGCAAAATTATTGAGATTTCCTCTACTTTTAGACTCTTATGAATTTTAAGTATTGAGTATTAAATTATCTATTTTTTTACAAGAGGAGATTTAATAGACTTATTAAAATCATACAAAGCAAGGATGACTTTTTTAAGGTCAAGCTTTAACTCTTTACAAATTTTATCAGGAGTCAATCCTATTAAATGGAGTTTTATTATTTTTCTTCGATCTTGTTTTTCTAAATCATCTAAGATCTTCAAATCCTTCGTAGTCCAACCATTTAACTTGGCTTTTTCTTTCTCTTTGACTTTCTGGGTTGTAGGGAGATATTGTGTTTTAATAGAGATGGATTGGGGTCCTTCGAATGATATTCCTTTACTTTGCATATCTTGCTTTTTGGTTGTATTAAGTTCTTTAACTGGATTATCCCATATTTTTTCTTTATTATCTGATTTTTGCTTCGTTAACAATTTATCAGAATACTTTTTAACCCACATTTCCTTATTACATGTTTTACAGTATAATACCCCCTTATCTTTATATTTCAATAAGTAGAGTGGGGAATTACATTCTATGCATTAAAATTCCAAAAATCCAAAGCTAAATTAATGATTTTTATTGGGATATTAAATTTAAAGGCAATATCTTCAATTTTCATTCCTTTTAAATATAATTTCTGAATCCTTTTTATTTTGTTTTCTGAAAGTGTAAGTTTGGGAATAGAAATATTGCCTAATTCGTTTAAGATTAGATCTTTCGAAGAAATCACACCTGAAAAATTACTTTGAAACTTTTCAGAGATAATTTTATGCTTTATGAAATTATGTAATGCTCCGGGACTAGTATTACAAAAAGAACTTATTTTACTATATAAAACAGATGGATTATTGAGGACCAGTATAGCTAAAATCGATATTACTGCAACAGTCATATTTTGTGTAGTATTTTGAAAAAGTAGATAATATTTCTTGTAGATTTCTTCACACATGAGTAAAAATTTTGTATTTAGAGAGAATTTAACCTTTATTTGTTTGATACTATTTATAATGTAGGGTATTTTCTCTCTGTCACGATATTCATGTCTTAAAAAGCTTAGTTTAAGTAATCTCTTTCCAAATTCAGACCTTTCTAAATTATTAATTTTGAGGAATTTAGTTTTATCTATTTTGATGTAATTTTCCTTAAGATACATATAGACAAATATAGGGGCAGTAAGGGTTATATTTTTCAAATTATAGTTCTGTGGAAGGGAATTATAAAACTCAAAAAATTGGGATATTATATCTTCATTACTGAAGTTTAAATTAGTTAAATTTAAGGATGTGATGTTCTTAAGATAAATATTCCTGAATTTTCTTTTTTCTTTTTCTATATTAATTTTGATCTACCATGAATAATATTATGTGTAAGATTTAACCCAGAACATTACATAAGCTAGTTTTTTTCAATTTAATCCTAAGTCTTATGATAATAATATTTTATTCACATTTGTTATATAAATATTACCATGAAAAAATTATATATCTCATTTATAAGCAATCAAAATTCTTTATCCTAATGCAATTACAAGGATTTTTCCCATTATTGGCACGCGTACCACTATAATAATTCTTCTTTACATAGAAAACTTTGAATATAATCTAACCTAATTAATTAGGAATTTCAAAAATCAAATGGTAATAATAATTCTTGGTTAGAGTTCCAATTATTTTTAGGAAAAACTTCCTCATATATCTCTGTAATAAGGATATGCATAATTTATGATTTCTAGAACAGGTTATAGCTGATAGGAAGTCCTAAAAATATTTTTGAAACACCTCTTATTATAGATTCTCAAAATCATTTAGGAGTGCATATTGCAAATGCTGTTGCTTATATGTCAAGAAGATAAGTATTTAAAATATTAAAAAGAAATCCGGAGACATTTATCAACAAAAATTGTTAGGTAATTTTAGAAAAATAAATCATTCATCCAAACATATAACTCGAGATAGTCTTAATATAAATTTATTTAAGTTAAAGTTACAATAAATTTATAGCAAAAAATCTTGAGATAAGACTAAAGATAAAATAACATTTAAATCAATATTTGGAATTTAGAAAAATTAATTATATTATGGATGACATTATGCCTGATTTTAAGGAGCTTTTTAATATTTGGTGGAAAAACTTAGATCCGAATGAGATTAAAGATTTCATTAATGAAAAAGCTTCTAGGTTAATATTTTCCTTTAAAGACTTATTTGACTGGATTGAAGTAGATTCTTTATTGGGGAAATTATGGGCAGTGATAAATAAAAATGAACCTAAACTGTACCCATGGGAAATTTTATTTATCCGATTGATTAAAGAAGTCCTTACTGATATTATTTTAAATAAAATTGGAAGATTAAATGATTTTATCCTCCATCTTTCTAGTAAATGGTTCGAATATCTTATATCTCGAACAAATCAGTATTTAAATACCCTTCCCGAAAATTTTTGTACATTATTATATACAATGGCTCCTGTATCAGATGAACCTGCATTTAAAGCTCAAATAAATAGACTAAATAGAATTTACACAGAAAAAAGTCTTATGAATGCATTTGATTCAGATGAATCAGATATTGTTGATATTATCGAATCTTTTGAAAACAGTTATATTAATCATTATGCTCTTTTCCTATCGAGATGTAAATATTTAGGTGATGAATGGGGTAAGCATGAAGGCAAAATCTATGGAAATAAATTACATTTAATTTTTCAGCTAAAAGAGAATAATAAAAGAACCCCACCAGATATTGTTAAAAATACATTAATTGAATTAATACATATTAGAAATGCTCCTTCCCATAAAGACACTTGCGGGATCATTCCTATCGATGATAATAATATTAGGATAAGAGACAGAACACATAATGGTACTCTATCTTATGATAAGACATTTCCCAAGGAAGATCTGTGGAAATTTTACTACAAATTGATTATTCTAGATAGAGGAATAGATATATTTGCCTTATATCTAGATCTATTCTTTCATTTAAGAAAACATAATGCTAAATATGTAATAATATTAAATTATTCATGTGGACAACTAAGTAAAGTATATTTTCCTCCTCATATCACAGAAATTGTCTGTGGAAACTGTTATAAAATTCATACGAGAGAAAATTTGAGGATGGATGGTAGAATTGCAATTAAATAGAGAATGGAGTTCTGATGAGATCTAAATCTAAGGGTTTTTAAATTAAATAGCAATTAATCCATATATAACTCCATTATGACGAAAACAAGTATATCAATCCAAATTATGAAAATATTTTTTCATCTTTTACAAAAATAAAATATTTTTCTATATTGAATATTAAGGGGTTAGCAGGTAAAATATCATTTTACTATTTTCTTCTTTCTTGATTGGAATTTTATTTCTCTTAGTATAATGTAATTAGAATAAATTTTCTCTGTATTGGCATATGTGCCACTACAATAACTTGTCTTCTCATAGAAACCTTTAAATATAACTTAATATAATCAATTAATAGTTTCAAAAATCGAACAGTAACAATAATCCTCGGTGAGAGTTTCTATCATTTTTTGGAAAAATTCCCTTATGCATATGTGCAATAAGGGTATATCATATACATATAATAGATTATATACCTTAATAAGGGGAATATTTGATTTTCAATTATTTTTGATTAAAAAATCTCCCTTATTTTTTGGCATTTTTTCTCTTTTAAAATCTCACCGTAAAGAAAATCTAAGTTATCTAAAAATTTAACGAGGAAATGAAAATGGAGCAAAAGAACCCATTAATTGATAATATTGATAATGAAAACCATATAATAACGAGATCTGCTGAAATTAGTTCAGATCTCTATTCTTTATTAAATATCATTCGCAAAAATAAGTTTAAAAAAGGAATTGATCAATTTATTAAGGAAGCCCAAGAAGTACAGCGAAAACTCGTATCTCCCAGTAATAAGAAAATTGATCACAATTATAAGAAAAACGGATTTTGGAAAGGAGCAAAGCTATCAAAAAGTGAAATAAAATCAAGAAAAGAAAACCAAGCTTCATCACATATAAAAATTTCGGAAGAATGTGCTAATATTAACATTACTTCCAAAGTAGGGGGGCGAAAATTTCAAAAAGAAAAATATACTAACCCCCAAGAAAGAGAAGAATACTACAGGCAAGCTTACTTAAATTACCATAAGTCAATAGATGAAAAAGAAAG
>JARRLT010000317.1:0-4100 GCA_037386725.1 Promethearchaeota archaeon | reverse complement strand
AAAATCGGTTATCTTATTTATTATTTTAATATTACCATTAATCCTATTTAGTGGAATTATTCTAAATTTCTTAAATGGATATTTTGCCTCATTTGAAGAATATACGTACCAAAATGTTGGATCAGATCTCAGCTTTACTACTATAAATAATGATGTTCAAGGGATTTATAGAGAGCTTGATAAATGTCTCAATAATTATCCTCATATAGGATATGTGTCACAACTTCCTTACATTCCGGAAACAAACATGAATTTAACAGTTTATAACATATCTTCTTTTTACTTTTCTACATACATAAATCAATCTATTGATATACGTGGATTTAATTTCTCTAATAGTAGAATTAGATCATTTTATATAACCAGATATATACCAATTTCTTCAGGAAGATTACCTAAAAAGGGAAATGAAATAATTGTTCCTGAAAGTTTTAAATCAACTTATAATATTTCTCTGAATTCGGTTCTTAATTTTCACTATCTGAATAAAATTGATGAGAATGTTACGATTGTGGGATTTTATAATGGAAATCCTGATGTCAGATGGGCTCCAAAAACAAGTTTTATATTTTTAATCAACACATATAATTATCAATTTATTCAAAAGTTTAAAATCAATGCCTATTCAATCTATTATGACATTTATCTCAATCATAAATACATGGATGTTTTTAATATTAATTCATTTATCCAAGAACTTTCTCAAATAAAAACAATTTTGCATTCTGATTTATCAAGTTATCTTTCTCATTATGTCGATATTTCCTCTAAAAGTTCAGATTATACTGATAATGAATTCACTCAATATATGAATGGTGTTTATATTGATCCTTTTTCTATTCTTACACCGATTTTACTGATAACATTTATGTTTTTGACAATTAGCATTAATTACATCTCGACTATAGATGGTCCAATATGGGAAAAAATGAGGTATTATAGTTCAAAAAAAGGGATTATGATGCAAATTTTTTTAGAAACGATGTTAAATAATATAATTGCTTCTTTAATTGTAATTCCTAGCGGGATTGGGTTGTATATTTTAGCAAATCTGTTTACAGGCTTTAGTGTTAGTGAATTCGGTATATATATTCCTTTAAGTTATTATATCTTAACTTCATCTTTTTCTATATTTTGTGCTCTGTTAATCTTTTTCGCTCTAAATGTAAACTTCCGTAAAAGAAATTTAGAGAAGGTTGATTCAAATGTAAGTTCTTCCTCATTCTTACGTAAACACTGGAAAATCGCTCTAATTTTAATTATATTAATATCACCACCTATTTTAAATACAATTCTATATTTTACCATATTTAACTCTTACAATATGTTTAGTGCATATTTTGGCTGGTTCGTATGGCTTATTTCGTTAATTTATTCTACAATCTTAGTACTAGGCATTATTGTACTCTGTTCAAATTGGATTATTAAATTAATCCAATATATCGTGAAAAAACACCCCTTTTCAAAAATTAAAAATGTGCGATTCAGGTTATTGAGAAAATTTATTCACTATAAACATAAAAGTATACTTGTTGTTATAATAATTTTAGGATTACAACTTGCGTTTATTAATTTTTACCAGATCAAAAATTATAATCAATATCAGTTTGATCGATCTAAAATTTATTTGAATTATGGATCAGATTATAAACTCTATGATTATGGTTATCATCATAATAGTTCAATAGATCCTTTAAATTACATGGATGAGAAAGATTATTGCCAAATCAATTCAATCTCCGGAGCAATATTCGATGGACCATTATTATTATCTGGTGATTTATTTACATTATTTCAGTTTAATTTTGATAAATATAGAGAAGTCCTAACTACACAATCACAATCTGCTCTTGACTCAAATATGAAAAGTATGATAAACAGTTTGGGGAGTCATGAAACTTTGGTCCCAATATACTTAAAATACAGATATAATTTACAAATAGGAGATACCTTTGAAATTCGACCAATTAATACATCATCAGTAGTGCCTGGTAATTATAATTATGACTATGTTAAGAACTATACTCTATCTATGAAGATAATGGGATTTATAACTAACATTCCAGGTATAGATCAAGATGGCTATTTATTTAGTGTTCCACCTTTTAGTCACAATAAGTTGGCTATAATCGTAAGTCCAAAGTTTAATTTTTCTTCGGAATTTCCTAAATTACCAATACAGTACACATATTTAGTCAAAAATTTTAATAATAGTTTAAATGTTTTAAAATCCATAGCATATGAACATCCGGGAATATTCTATGTTGCCTTACAAGACGGACTAAAAACATTTAATAATTCCTATCAAACTATTTCCAGTAACTTTACTTTGCTTATGTACATCATTTTCATAATTTCTTTTGTTTTCATAACATTACTGTTTATTTATAATTTTATAAATGAAAATTCTAAGAATTGGAATTTATTTCAATTATTCGGTTTTCGAGAAAAAGATATTAAGAAATTCATTTTTATTTCTCTATTAGGGATTTTTAGTATTTCTTTTCTTATAGGATTGACGGGGCTTTTTGCTGGAATTTTTATGTTTTGGACTAGTAATTTTGCATTTGAATTTAATTATCTATATCCTGTCCAAATCCAATTCGACCCATTAGGGTTAACTTTTAACTTGATCTATTTGAGTTGCGCAATCCTTATTATTTGGGCGTTCTCAAAGAAAGTTTTGAAATTTCCTTTTGAATATGAAAATTTACAAAAATATAATCCAGTATAAAAAAAAATATATTAAATGTAATGATATAGTTAAAATATATAAAAATGGAACCAATTCTGTTACAGCTATTAGAGGAATTAGCTATATATTTGAAAGTGGTACAATTTATGTGATATTTGGTCCTTCAGGAGCAGGAAAAACTACTCTTATGAGTATCTTAGGCGGATTGGAACTTCCCAGTTCGGGAACTGTTAACTTTAATAACTCCTTTACTATTTTTAATGAATCTAAGAATTCATTTGATTTTCGAATTAAAAATGTCTCCTTTATCTTCCAAGAACCAATATTCCTTCCCTTTCTGACAGTTTATGAAAATATTAAATTCTTTGCAAAATCTAAGGATCAAGTACCAAAAGAGAGAGTAAATGAAGTATTGGAAACAACTAACTTAATACATAGAAAAAGTGCCTATCCATATCAATTAAGTGGAGGAGAAAAACAAAGATTGACAATCGCAATAGCATTATATCTGAACAATGATGTTTGGCTATGCGACGAACCTACAGGGACTCTTGATACCAAAAATAAAAGAGACATTATGAATTTATTGAAAAAAATAATTTCAAATGATCCAACTAAAATCTTGATAATTGTTACTCATGACCCTCTTTTTCAAAACATTGCCGATAAAATTTTGATTCTTAAGGATGGAATATTTGATTTAGAAATGGATAAAAAAGATCTTGACCAACTCAGCAAACAAACAGCGATGTATGCTGCTCTTGATGAAAATTTGGCATCTTCAGTTCAAAAACAAATTATCATTAAGAAATTAGATGAAATCAAAAAAGAATTGGATAAACAATAAAAATAATAAGATTAACATGTACAATGGATATCATTTTGATAATTTTGTTTTCATAATAAGAAGTAAATTTTTCGAACATCAAGGTCGAATAGCATTAAATTTGAATTACTTCTAAAAGGAATTTATCGTTCAATCTTTAAATCTTCTTCACGAGACTTTTTGTAGATTTCTTTAAAATTTTCGACTTTTAGGGCTTTATTACGCAATCCATTGGCTGATTCAATCTTCTTGATAAAAATGTTACCTTTCTCATCTTCTTGGACAATAACATAGTCACCACCCTTAATATGAAACTTTTTTCTCAAATCTGCTGGTATCGTAATCGACCCTTTATTAGTGACTTTTACTTTCTTTTCAATCATTTTCTTCTCTCACTTAGAAATAAGATAATTTCTTAATATTTGATTTTATTCTTAATTTTTGGTATAACTCTTAATATTTAATTTTATAACGTATTTTATTAATTTATTTTTAGTTATAATAATACGGAATTCATTTAAGTTTTGAAAGTTCTTTTTTCTGTTATTTTTTTCAAAAAATTCTGATAATTCTATGAGT
>JARRLT010000316.1:0-5117 GCA_037386725.1 Promethearchaeota archaeon | reverse complement strand
AAAGTATATTAATGTTTTAAGAAAAAATGATTTTTTCTTTTTCTATTCTCATATACCGTTATTAAAACAGATTTAGAAATTTAAAGGATTCCTTCCAATTTCTTCACTCTTATCTTGGTTTTTATTATGTCTTAAAAATCTTTTTCCTCTTGATAAGTAAAATTGTTAAAAACATTTCTTATCCAAATTAAAGGTCAAACTTAATTGCAGTTAATTATTTTTCTATTTAAGTTATTAAAAACGATCATCAAATTTAGAAAATTAATAATAGTATTTATGAGGTAAAAAAATTGGTAGTAATTACGACTCAAAAACCTGAAGAAGAAGTTTTTGAAGCCCTCAAAAGATATGATGCTAAAAAAGTTACTATCGTATCTTGTGGTACTTGTGCTGCACTTTGCCAAACTGGTGGAACTGAAGGTCTTGAGCGATGGACTGAGAAGTTAGAAGAAGCTGGTATTCAAGTAGTTGAAGGAATTGTTTCAGATGATGTCTGCGATAACAGAGTTATGTTAAAGGACCTTCGAAAAATTGATGATGCCGTAAAAGAAGCAGATGCGATATTTACTTTAAGTTGTGGTTTAGGGCATCAATCAATCGTAAAAGTACTAGAACGCAAATATCCTGAAAAGCCTGTGGTTATAGCAAACAATACAGAGTTTATGGGGATGACGGAAAGAATTGGAAGATTCTATATGCGTTGTCGAGGTTGTGGAGATTGTCTTTTAAATGAAACAGGAGGCATTTGTCCAATTACCACATGCGCAAAATCACTTATGAATGGACCTTGTGGTGGTATGGTTGAAGGGAAGTGCGAAGTAGGTGATTATAAACTTGATTGTGGATGGGTTCTGATTTATAATAGATTGAAAGCTATGGGTAGATTAGATTTATTTGGAAAATTAAGAGACTCTTTCGATTGGTCGGAGAGAGGTCATCAAAGAGAGGTTATTTTTAGATAGAGGTGAATTAAATGGGAGAAAAAAGAATATTTTCAAAATTGGGAGAAGCATTAAATAAAGGCGAATTTGTGTTAACTGGAGAATTAGAACCCGAGAAAACATGTGATCTTTCTCATATTATAGAAGAAGCAAATGAAATGAAACCTTATGTGCATGCAGCTAATGTAACAGATAGTCCATTAGGAATTGTTACCATTAATTCAATGGCTGCTTCTCATATTATTCAGAAAGAGACTGGTCTTGAAACTGTTTGGCAGATGACTGTTAGAGATGTAAATAAACTTGGAATTGCTGGAATGATAATGGGAGCTGAAGCACTAGGGATTAATAATATCCTTTCTTTAACAGGAGATCATACAAGATTAGGAGACGTACCTGAATCTAAACCTGTGTTTGATTTAGATTCTGCTACATTAGTTAAATTAGTTAGAGAAATGGTAGATGAAGGTTCAATTAATGGTCATGAAATAGAATCGCCTCCAAAAATGCACGTCGGATGCGCTGCAAATCCAAATGCGAATCCTATGGGAGCTGAAGTATTAAAGATTGGAAGAAAAGCGGAAGCTGGAGCTGAGTTTATTCAAACACAAGTAGTTTATGATATAGATACAACAATTGAATTTTTACGAGAAATAAAAAAGTATAATGTTCCAGTATTTCTCGGAATTTTTCCAATGAAGACTTATGGATTTGCTAAAGGATTTGACCAATTTGTTCCAGGAGTCAGTGTTCCTCCAGAGATCTTAAAGAAATGGAAGTCAATTAAGAAAGATATTTCAGATAAAAAGGAACAGAAAAAAGCGTACGATGAAGCGAATTATGAATTTTTCGATCCTTTTATCTCAGAGTTGAGAAAGAAGAATTTACTTTCTGGAATCCATTGTATGGCAGTACATTACACAAGATTCTTTCCGTTTCTTAAGAAAATTATTGAAAAATAATTCTCATTCTTTATTTCTTTTTACTTCTAATTTTTATTTACTATTCAGTGATTTAAGAAATAGTTAAAATAAATACATATTATTAAGTATCAAAATCTCCTTTAAAATTAGTTTTTATATATAACTTTTTTTGAACTTCCAGGCTCTTTCATATCTTTTTTATTTCATTAATGTAAAATTTAATTATTATTATAAATCCAAATTATTTATGGAAGAATTTGAATTTGTAGTAGTTGGTTCTGGAGTAGGGCTTAATGTTCTTAGTACTGCGATAAATAGAGGAATGGAGTGCGCCCTTGTTGAAAATACTAAAATTGGGGGAACATGCTTAACTCGAGGATGTATTCCTTCTAAAATTCTTGTATACCCCGCGGATGTTATTAGAAATGTGGAACATGCTAAAAAAGTAGGAGTTCAATATTCACTCGATAAAATAGATTGGAGCTTAATATCCGATCGAATGTGGGAACAGATTGAAGAGGGTAAACAAATTGAAAAAAGTTTAAAAACTGTGCCTAATCTAAAACTTTTCAAAGGTGTGGGTGAATTCACAAATGATTATGAAATGAAAGTAATATCAAATATGGGATCGAAAGAACTTGGGCATTTTAAGGGAAAACAGTTTTTACTTGCTTCTGGGGCAAGAACTGCCATACCTCCAGTTAAAGGTTTAGATACTATTGATTATATTACAAATGAATCATTTTTTGGAGAGAAATTTCCCAAAAAACCTTATAATAGTTTGATTATTATAGGTGGAGGGGTTTTTGCTGTTGAATTTGCTCATATTTTTTCCGCTATGGGTACAGAAGTGACCGTAATCGAAATGCTTCCTCGTTTAATTTCCACTGAAGAACCAGAAATTAGTGAATTTTTAGCTATAAAAAAACATCTGGTGTATCGGAGATGCAAATGGAAAGTATCAATTTCGTCATACGGGAAATTACGAGGCTGAAATTGTGGAAAATAATATTTTTGAAGATAAGAAACGAAAAGTTGATTATTCTGCTGTTCCTTGGGCAATATTCACCTATCCTCAAATTGGTCATGTTGGGATGACTCAACAAGAAGCAATTGATAAGGGACATAAAATTTACGTGGCAAAGAAACATTATAGTACTATAGCTAAAGGTTTTGCAATGGGTTTCGAAGAAGGTGAAGATGATGATGGATTCTTCAAGTTAGTGGTCGATCAATCTTTCAAGATTCTTGGGGCACATGTAGTTGGTCCCGAAGCAGCTGTATTGGTACAACCGTTTGTATACCTTATGAATTCTGGATATACATGTAATCTACCTGAGGAAGAAGGTTTTCCCTCTGCAAAACTGAAATTTGCTTGTCCTGAAGCGGGATCCTTTATACCCATTTATCAGTCTCAAATAATCCACCCTTCTTTAAACGAGGTAACTGGTTGGGCTATTGGAAATTTAGAACCAGTTAATATCGAACATCATCACCACCACCATCATAGTTAAATATTAATTTTTTATTTTTAAAAATAGAACCTTCAATTTTTGTATTAATAATCTCTATTTTTATCTTCTTGATGATGTCATAAATCTCTCTAAATTTTCATATTTAACAATAAGAGACCTATCATATCAGTAATAATAAAAAAATTTAAAAAATCATATTTAATAGATAATTTCAGTGAATAAATTTATCATATTACCTTAGAAAAAGTTAGAATCGTGTTCCTTTAGAGAATCAGTAAGTACTAAACATAGTTTCTTTAAAACATTTGTATCAATTTTATCAATTGTATCACTGAAAGTATGCATAAATTTATGAACTTTCACCCCACCTATTCCGTATCCTTGAAATCCTCTATCTCCTAAAAATCCACCGTCAGAATGAGTTCCAAAAATTCTTTTTGTAATATAATTTTTGATTATGAGGTGTCTATTATTATTTATAAGTAAATTGTTAACATTTTTTGCGTGTACTTCTTCGCTGCCTCCTGGAAATAAAAATATATGTTTAGCTATCGATTCTAAATTGAAGATTATTGATTTTTTTGGATCTAAATATTCATTATTGTTATAAAAATGTCTGATACCCATTGTCCCACACTCTTCTGCTCCTGTAAAGAGAAACCACATGCTATAATTGTGCAATCTATTTTCAGGGTTATTATAGTAGTTTACTAATTCTAAATTACACACTATTCCAGAGGCATTGTCAATAGCTCCATCAGAAATGTTATTAGTGGTGTTGATAAGCATTAATATTGAGGAAGAGATATTGAATATTAATGGAAAAAGACCGATTATATAAAATATTAATTCAAATCCAATAAATACTAAATTTTTAAGAATTACAAGAATCAGAAGAATGATTGAGGAATATACCCAAAGCTTAATAATTTTTATCCGATCTTGAATCTTGAATCTTTGTCCCTTAGAGTCTAAATGACTCATAAACATTATAACTCGATTGTTATTAAGTGCTTTGCTCGATCTAGGCTTCATTTTCACTAATAAATTTTGAGAACTGTATTTCGGAATAAAAGGAATTTTTTCAGGTTTCCTCGTTAAGATAATGGAGGCAATCAATATTCCTAATAATGGAATGATGATTATCATTGAAACAATTATAGAAATATTCAAATATAATAAAAATAAAATTATAGAAACTGATAAAAATGCTATTTTAGGGTATAATCTTGAATAAAATGAACTAAAAGTAAAGTTTTGGACTTTATATTTTAAATTCAAATTTTCTATTTCTTGCTTTAATTTGTTAAAGGCTTTATATTCAAATTCTGTTCCAGACAATCTTGGAAAAGCAAAATTTTTAAGGTTTTTTTCGATTCGGGCTTTATCAATCATATTAAACTTAATAAATTAAAGAAAAGAACATAGTTTAAATTATCTAATTTTTGTATAATATTAGCATTTTATGAGATTGGTTAATCGTAAAGTATGAAAATTTAAGAAAGAATACCCACAGTATTCGGGAAATACTGAATAATAACGCGGACAAGTGCCGCCATATTGCAAAACAGACCATTTTGGAAACTAAAGAGAGAATGGGGTTAAATCCTGTATGGAAATTATAAATATTAAAGAAAGTGATTTAAAGATTGATTCCTTTGGAATCCCGGATATCTCATCTCCCCTGGGACTTTCTACGGTGAATGGGGATTTAATAGCCAATTATGTAACTGATTCGGAGTCTGTCCTGATTGATTATGATAAAAATGAAATCCTTA
>JARRLT010000315.1:0-2797 GCA_037386725.1 Promethearchaeota archaeon | reverse complement strand
TTTTTTGCTTACTTCCTCATCAGACTTATAAGCTAAATTCATAAATAGTATAATTGAACTATTTCTCTCCGAATTTGGTAAGAATTCGGGTAAGGCTAAATTTTCTTGACCGGCATGGTCTTTAAAGTATTGATCTCTAAACGCGGGAAAGTAGATACATGAAATCATCTCATTAAGAAGACATGTGCATATTTTAAGGGATCTTTTAAGGTCTAAGTTAACCAGATTCTTAATGAGATTAAAAAAGTTTTGGTTGGTTTGCGGGAGTAATTCCTTAATGTTCATAATGACGCCATTGCCTTCTTTTTATCTCCTTAAAATCTATAAAAGACTTATTGATGATTACTATTATAAAATATTATGGAATCCTAATGAATATTTCGTAGAATCCTCTTTCTTACTGACGTAATTAGTAAATTACCTATTTTTGAATAAAAGGTGGAATTTAAACTAAATAAATTGAAAATTAAAGAAGTTACTTCACCCAAAAAGAGATTAGAATTAAAAAGGGTTCTTTTGTAGGATCTAATGTCAAATAAATTTAATCTAACTCCCACAGTATGCCCTGAAAAAAGGTTTAATTAGAAAAAGCATCTTATTTGAGTTTTTATTTCTTAAAAATACTATTAGTTAATTCATATCTTAATATGATTTATTCTTCCTTTGGTGAGATTAGTTCAGAAAGATCTGATTTGAATTTCTTTCTAACTTCTAATATTATTAGACTTAATATTATTAGGGCAGCAAAAAATTCAAATATAATATCAATAACCAATTTTCCAAAGGTGATGTTTCCTATTTTAAATGCGAATATATTTAGATAGATTATTAAAAATCAATATCAGAGAAAAAATTAAAAAAGCTAGGAATCCTCCTATTAAGTGTTATCATTTTCCAAAGATGGAATCTGATTTGCTATCTTTATTTAAGTTGATTTTGTATTTAGAAAAGACTCTACTTGAAAAAGTAAGTATCCATTTTCATCATCTATCTCTTAATAAGGAATATTTCTTCAGTATTTATAAACAACCAAACGAAAATGTAAGAATAATCGAGGGGATATTAGATAATTTAAACAGAAGCTTTGAGTCAATAGAAGAATTTGTCGAAGATAATGTAAATACAATCGTTTCAGATACGAGATCTATTGAAAAAAACCTAAAATTTGTTGATAAAATTACAGATTACTTCATGCAATATAAAAGATTCTTGAGTCTTGCAGATAATGAAAAGCCTATATATGCTATAAGTGCCAAATTATCAAATGGATTAAACAATCAGGAAATTTTTAAAAAGAAGAATGGAATGCTTTTTATCACTAATTTAGATCTTTCTTTTATTCATGAATATGGATGGCTCAAAACAAAGCAAGATCTGATTTTTAAGGCTCCAGTTTCCGATTTAATTAGAATTAAAGAGAAAGGTAAAATATTCAAAAAACTCTATATTGAATTCTCATATGGAAAATATGAGTTTTCTCTTCCTGATAATGATGCTATATCTCGTGTAATTGAATATATTTTACTAGCGCGAAACTATGATGAAACTGCTATTTTTGATAAAGAATCTTCACGAAAACTTAATAATATTGAAATAAGTCTGAAAAAATTGAAAAATTTCATAGAAGAGGGTATAAATTCCTTTTATAGTTTAAAATGTCAATCAAATAATAACATTAATGATAATAGAGAGCAATATAATATCGAAAATCCATTAAATTCTAATCCTTGGATAAGTAATGATCGCCAAATAAATGATTCAAATCAAAGAAATTTCAATCCTTTTTATCATAATAGATATCCAAATAATTTACAAGGAAAATCAAATACTTATTATCAAAAAAATCCGGGTAATGATCAATTTCATGGATATAATCCCCAAATAGCCCAAGAATTTCAAAATCCAAATCCAAATTATTCTAATAATAGAAATCTCGATTATAATGATCAGAGATATAGGAATATGCAATCAAAATATAATGAAAATGAATTCTTCTTGCAAAATCTTTTTAATCCTAATAGATTTCAGAATTATAATCCTGATCAACTCATGCAGATATATAGACAAAGAGAGGATGATTTTGATAAAAAAGCATTTTTAATGAAACAACTTGAAAAACAACAAAAATTTGGATCAAATAACTTCACTTCTTCAATGGGGAACCACCCAGCATTAAAAAATTTTGTTCCAGATGTTTATAATTCCGATCTTAACATAAAAGGTAATAGATTTCAAGATTATAATAAAAATCATCTCTCAGAATTTTTTGAATCCAATCGAGAGTTAAGTGAAAGTGACTTTGGGTCAGGAAATACCGATTTTACAATTAAAAATAACAATTATAAAAAGAAATTACAAGATTTAAATAGAGAAAAATTTAGTCTTAATGAAACCCTTAATAAATTGGAGGATAAATTTGATCAAGGAATTATCACTGAAGTTGATTACTTTCGCACATTTAAAAATCTAAAAAAGGAAAATCAAATATTGCAATAACTCTGCCAAATTCAACTATCCTGCTTTTGATTCGCTTGATTTCCGTTGATTCGAAAAGTTGCTCATAAAAATTTTTAAGGCCACTCAGCGCTAATCCAAAGTAATCTGTAAACATAAAATTCGTTGTTGAGATTCAGGAGAAATGAGTATGATCTAAGATTTTTGGATTAAATTTTTATGGCATGTCTTCATCATTTGTTTTAGCTCAAAGCGAGTTCGGAATATTCAGCTCCGAGTTTCCAGAAAATCAGAACTTGCTGTTCTTGTTTTATCTCGACACAGGCATTGTGCATGCCATAAA
>JARRLT010000314.1:0-6897 GCA_037386725.1 Promethearchaeota archaeon | reverse complement strand
AAAAAAACTATTAGTTCCTTATGATGATGAAAAAACACATACAACAACGGGTTTTGATCTTGGACACCTACAATGGCTTCGCCCGAATTTAAATAAGCAAACTGAGGGTGTTTTGGTGAGTGAAGAAGAGTATAAGAGAGAAAAAGTAGAATATGAAGGATGGCATGTAAGAAAAATAGAATTAAAGGGGTGTCCTGGTCAAATGCAATTTACAGAAGTTCGAAAAATAATTTGTAAAGGAAGTAATGGTGTTATTTTTTTAATAGACGGATCTGATTTGTCTAACATTGGAAATAGCTTAGTAATTTTGGAAGAAACAAAAGCATCTTTAGGAGAAGATATTCCTATGAGAATTATTGCTAATAAATCTGATAGGGACGATTTTAATGATTGTGAAATAATCTCAGATATGATAGGTTCAACTGTTTTTCCTGGTTCTGGAAAATGCTGTATTGGAGTAAAAGATGCTATAATAGATATTCTAAAAATGATTAAAGATAACATAAAAAGTGAAAATTTAACAGAACATAAAGCGGTTGTTTAAATTATGGAGTTTTGCCAAAAAAATGAGATTTGTGGATTTCTTACTAACCTTAGAAAACACACAAGTTGATCGTATGCGGAATGTGCCGCCTAGTCAGTTCGCCAACTGTTTTGTCAAGGCGGGTTTTGCCTTAAGCCTTGCCAATAATAGAGATATCAATTTATTGATAGGTTTTCCAGCGTCTCTAAATTTAGGTGTATTAAAATTTGAGATCAAGCAAACAATCAAAAGAATATCGGATTATTTTGAAAATCTAAAGAATAATAAAAATTTGACTTCTAATGAAATTCTTTTTGAAAATTAAATCTCTCGTTTTGAGGTTAAGTTCAAGATCTTAATTTATCTGTAATAGTTTGTACTTTTGGATTTATCTGATAATAAAATCATTCAATGATGGATTTGGAGGAAATTTATGGTAGAAGGACTCAATATAAAGAACAGGATCAAACAAGATTTATTTTCTTCCACTAAATTAATAAGATATAAAGAAAATATGTTCAATTACGAAAGACAAACTATTAGATTTAGAAGAAATTCTGAAAGAGATTTTACCGAAACATCGCAATTTAAAAGTCAGAATTTGTTTTCGTTGTTTTTCATTTTGTATAAATCATGTAATTTTAACTTAAAAAAGCAAATTATCCTAAATCTTGCTAAAATTAAAAGTCCTATTTCAGAAATTCTTTTAATCGATCTATTATTATTAGGAAGAATAGGTGATAAACGAGCTGTTGATATTTTAATAGAATTACTTAAAGATCCTCATTATGGGATGGAAGATTATGTAGCAAATGCTCTAAGAAGAATTAATTCCATAAAATCTCTTTTACCTTTAATTGATAAATATCTACATCCATTTTGGTTTTCTAAAGAATTTTATGAGATAATACTTAATGATATCTCTTCACATTGGAAATCTTTATTGAAGGATTTAGAATATCGAATTTATAAAAAAATAGAGATACAAAGATTATTAGGAAAAATGATAAAAAGTACATATGATTGGCATTATGGCTATTTGAATAAATCACATTATATGATAGATAGATATAATAGGATATTAGGGTGTCTTAATTTAATTTTTATGTCAATTTATCAAGGATATTATCTTTTTTACTTGGATACTATAGAAATTAAACGTAACTATAGGAGAAAAGGTTTAGGTTTTAAATTAGTTAAATATATTATTAATAATGATACCAAGAAATACAAGAAATTTCAAATTTTTCTGTTAGTAGCCAATTGTGAACAATATAAAATGAAATTTTTTAGTAAACTAGGTTTTCTACCTACTAAATTACGTAAAACACAAATTGGAACTCATTGCATAATGGTTTATCCATTAATCGAGAAATCACAATTTTTATGCGAAAGATTATTCGAATATTTTAATTGGCGAGAAGAGAAGAAAAAGTTTATATCGTCTGATTGTAGATTTGCTTATAATCCCAAAATTTATGTTACTGGTCTAGAAAAGCAGAATTGTAAATTTTATCATAAAGATCAAGATTTATTACATAAAAAATACTTTCTCGATTTAACAAAATTGTAAAAAAGAGTTTAATCTAATTAAGGTGTATACAAAAGTTTATAAAAAGCTAAATAGAATATTCTTTTCACCGATTTTAGATGCCTATGAAAAGAAACGTGTAATTAAAGATCTTTAAAAAAATATTAATATTATTTATTTTTAAAAAGTGAGGATTATTTTTAGTTCTCATTAAGGTATTTTGACATCTGGTTTTGCTTCTGTAGCAGGTTTTCCTTCAATCCCCCAATGAGATTTTTTAACTTCATGTACAAGAACTTCTACTGCTTGGGCTGGGATATCCATGTTAACAAAAACCTTTGTTATTCCTTCTATTATTTCTTTTACCTTCTCATCAGAAATACCTTTCCACATATTTACATGAACAACTGGCATATATTTTCAACTTTTTAGTTTAATTTTAATCTTTTTGAACTACAAAAATTTACTTTTTATTTAAATGTAGTGATAAATTAATATTAATCATTCTCTTACCTACAATAAGATTTATATATTAAATTTGAATTTTGAATTTTGTAATGACAAAAAACCTATCAAAAATTGGCTTGATTTTATTGGGTTTCAGTACCTTAATTATCTCAACATCATTTTACCTTTTTAGTTTTACTCTCATACCATTTATTATGTTTATTTTTATTCATTTAATTGGATGGATCTTATATAGTATCTCTTTTATTCTAATTTTTATAACGAAGAATAAGTATCATATTGTTGTTTTAAGAAGCGGATTCCAATTAAAGATCGATCATTTGATTATAGTTGCATGTTCAATAATCATTTTTATTTCGTTTATATTGATAGCTAGTTTAAAATGGATGATTTTAGGCCCTGGGGAATATAATCTTAATATATTTAATGTTCTTTTAACAATATCTATAATAAGTGTAATAACTGTTATTATGTCGATGTATGGTGAAAAATCTATAAATAATCTAAAGAGGAAGGAAAAAATTCAGTAAACATATTCAATTTGGGAGAATTCTTAATATAATATAAAATTTTGATTAAATTTCTCTGATTGTACTTGTTTCTATTAATTTCCTTATTAGTTTAATCGAATCTCAAGCTTTTAGGACGATCAAATATCTTTTAACTTAAATTCAATTTCAATTATTACAATTGAATCAAGGCATATAAGCGCTAATTAAATTTATTTCCTTTAAGAGCATAAGAAAATTTATAAATTAGATTTTAGATTAGATAAATAAAATATTTAAATTTGTATTTATATTAACCTAAATATATATTAAAATCTAAACTACCTTTTTGAGATGTATTTAAATAGAAAATTCTAATTTGAATTTAATTAGAGATGAAATTCGTGAAGAAAATTATGAAAAAGCTTTAAAGGAACTTTTTCTATTGATTTCTGATGAAAATTATGATAGTTATCATACTATCTTAGAAGCTATTCTTGAAATCCAAAAAAATGGAATCATTCTAAATGAACAACAACTCTCTCAATTAGATATAATGTTAGATATGTTCGATGACGATTTACAAGATCTAACTATTCAGATACATGAAACTAATATTCTAAATAGTCTGCAAATCATTCAAACAAATAAGGATTTTCTTCAATCTAAACTCAATTATATAGAACCAACAGTGAAAGATCGTTTAATTGATTTTTTAATTGAACTCTTTTTGAAAATTTCAGACTATGAGAAAGATATAACTAAAGGATTGATTTCAGGTTTGAATGATGAATTATGGACAGTTAGAATGAAAATTATAGGATTTTTAAATGATATTTTTCCAATTCGCCCACAATTAATTAAACAAGTGGGTGAAGATCTCGAAATTCTTTTAGAGGAAAAAGATATTGATGTATCTAAGGAAGGTTTAGATTTATTATTGAGATTGTTTGTTGATACATATAATATTAATGATGTAGATAAATTAGTTGAATCAATACAGTATCGAGAATGGAATGTTCAAAATAAAATTCTTTTTCTTATAAGAAAATTAGCCTTCAAACGAGAAGATTTAATTAAACCTATTACAAAAGATTTGGTGAAATTGCTGGATCATAAGGATTTCTTAGTCACGAAGGAAGTAAAGAAAACCATTGAGGAAATTATTGATTCTCATCCAAATATTTTTGATCAAATCTTCTTGGAATGTATTATTCGTGATGAAATTGATAATATTAATGCAGTTTATGAAATTTTATCAAATTCCCTAAATAAATATGGGTTTGATAGATTTTACGAATTATTTCGTTTAATTAAATTAGATAATGATAATGAATTAGATGTTTTAGGCAGTTTAATAAGAGATATTAATGCTAGAAATCAAGAATTTATGGAATTCCTCTTTTTAGAATTAATTTCTGATATAATTTCAAGAAATAACAAAAAGGAATCTTTAAAATTAAAAAAATTGCTAAATGTTTGTAATCTACCAAATTTGAATTATACATGTTATGAAAAACTGATTGAATTAGAAGAATTAACGAAATTCAAAGAATTAACGGATTTTTTAACTGAAAATTCCCCACTGATAAATTTAAACGACCTTCAAGAATTTATTAAATCAAGATTAAACGAAAATCATGTTCTGACTCTTCATTTGGGGATGTTATTCTTCAAAAGAAATGGATGGCTATAGAAGATCCAGAACAAACCGTACGCATATTAAAACTCAAAATTCGGATTGAAAACAATTCAGATAAAATTATTCAAGATTTGAAGATAAATTTAAATTTCCCCGAAGAGAATTTTACTAAAGAGATTTTTAACAAAAATCAAGTAGATAATCATAAATTACTTGCACATAAGGATATAATCTTCTCTTGGACTTTTATTCAGACTCATAATCAAGCAATATCTTCAAAACAAAAGAAAATTAACGTTTTTATTCATTATGAAAGGGAAGGAAAGCTTTTTGCTACATCTAAGACATTAGAAATAGTTTAGTAAAAATTTAGTTAATAAGAAGGAAATCCGTCAAACATATTTATTCTTCCATTTTCCCCGTCATTTTCTTTTTCAACAAAGCTGATGTAAACCCATTTTATCATATCTTGGAGGACGTAATGACCATCCCAAGGTGTTCCGATAGATTGTATATTATGTTCACCAATCCTAGGAAAACGGAACGCTCCTAAGAGTGAAAATTCTTCTGCTATATGTTTAATGAAGTCATCACTTCCTAAAACTGAAATTGTTTGAAGATATTGGTGTAATTTTTCATTTCTGATTGAGTAAATCAAGTCATTTATACTAGAAACTCGAGTGATAATAAGAAACCTATTTTGACACATATCAATTTCTCGAGCATTAGGCAAATCTCGTAAAAACACAACGGTCCAATTTAATCCAGAATTTATCGGAGTTATAATTTTTCCACGCTTTTTTGATACATAATTTCTAAAAAAATATTGGCGCTTTTTAGCAACTTCCATTCCATCTGCTTGTGTTAAATTTTCTTGAGGTAAAAATTCATCTGCTTTTTTCATACCCTCAGCAATCATTTTTGCAAATCCATAGGGAGAAATTTCAGTTATATTATTTTTAAGAGTCTTAATTGAGCGTTGCATAAGTTCTGATAAATTATAGTCATTATAATTAACTTGGTCTGATGTATTATTTAAAGCATCTGAAAACGGAAGAGAATCTCGAAACTTTATTGAATCATCATTAAAAATTTCATTTTTTTGATAAAAAGTAGGAGAATGCGTATTCTCAACGATATAAATCACCCTTGGACTTAAACATGCTTTTTGGTTCCAAAAAACCGTATCAAATGCTACTTTAAAAGCGATTTTTCTCATTTGTTCAATGCTTTTAAAGTAATCCTCAGAAACTATGGCAAATGACATTTTTGGACCATGATTTATTATTTTAATACCATACTGATAAGCTCTTCTTCGTATATCTTCAATTGAATTTATACCCCCCCATGCTAAAACAGTATCAATATAAGATGATTGAAATAAACTATCATAAATATCAAAATTACTACCTCGCCAATATAATGCGGCTATTTCTTTAGCTATTTTTTTATCTACATCTGAAATTGTTTCACATAATTTTACAGTAACCAATGGTTCTTCATGAGAGAGTTTAATTAGATTTACATTTTTTGTAACTAATCCATAAAAAAGAGAAAGCATTCCTAAATTAAATGCATTTCCTGCTAAATTATGTAACACAACTCCTCTCGGTTGAGCATGAAGTCTTACATTATTCTTTAGAATCCATTCATCTAAAAACATTTTACCTCCTAATTCTCCATTCAATTGACCTTCTGCATACTTCTTCTCCCATAAAATTAGGGTTCCATTTAATTCAATCTCACATAGTCTTTGGGATTGTCCTGTGATCATTGGTAGAAGTTCTATAGTTTCCTTACGAATATCATAGTTAGGGTTTCTCCAAAGGTGACCCACTTGATCAATTACTTCAAGAATATTTTCGATACTACGATTATGTGCTCTTCTTTTTCTAAAGTTTAATTGATGGGCTATTTCAAGAACTTCATCTTTTTCGAAGACAGGGAATTCTAATTTTAATATATCATCTTGTCTTTTTATAACCTCTTCAGTTATATTATCAGAATGCACCGGATTGAAGACAAATGCCGGTAGTTTGACTGTTCTTTTCATTTTGTCCAATTTAAGTATTAAAGTAGTTTTTATTACAATTAATTTATAGAATCATTTTCTGATTTCAATTCAGAAACCTTATAGAAATCATAGAAAGCTGTCAAGCTGTAATCAGAGGCGGGGTTAATGGGCTTCGATTGCCTTTTTTTGCGTAAGATGAATTAATGGCATGCAACGGACAACCAACAACGG
>JARRLT010000313.1:0-2803 GCA_037386725.1 Promethearchaeota archaeon | reverse complement strand
TAAAAAAGAGTGTATTAATTTCAAGACTCGCTATGTTATCCTCAGGAATTTTAATGGGGAATGTCGGATTAATAATCTCTTTTCTAAGTAGATTTTCAGTTTTTACCATTGTATTCTTTCGAGGATTATTTGGAATTGCTTTTTTATCACTTGTTTTATTGATTAATAAATCAATTACAGTTAGATTTATTATAGATGTTTTTAAAAAGTATTGGAAGTGGTTATTAATTATTCTTTTAATAAATCCATTGGTGATCTATTTTTATTTTGTCAATATATTAATGTATAACTATTCCATAGCTGCATTTCTTCTTTATACAGGCGGAATATTCCTCCTTATTTTTTTACTTGTTTTTAAAGAAGAAAAGGTTTCTTTAATTAACATTGGAGGTTTCATTATTGCAATAGTCGGTATAGCAATCATAATGGAGTTTTGGAATGGAAAATTTTTTTCTTTGGGTTTATTTATTGGTCTATTATCTGGAATAACGTTAGGGATATTAACATTTTCAAAAAAGAAAATATATAATTCTATTAAAAAACAGGAAAAGGAATTATCTTCTGAAGGGGATATTAACACATTTTTAGCGTGGTGGGGAACATTAGGGTTAATTATCTTTTTTCTCCCATTTGGTGGAGGAAATCTATTTCAATTAAATCTATTTGAACTTGTTATTTGTATTTTGTTAGGTTTACTTCCTACTGCTCTTGCTTTTACATTATATAACATTGGCATTAGAAATGATAAAGGTGGTAATATTGTAATTTTATCGTATTTTGAACCTGTCGTAGCGACATTAAATACTATCATATTTCTTAGAGAATTTTCTATTTTTACAATTATTGGTGGATCTTTAATTCTTTTAGCAAACTTTGTTATATTAAGATATTCTAAGTAGCAATTAATTAATAATATCTCAATTTTTAATTCGACCTTTTGAACAGGGTAAATTAAGACAATAATTTTTAGAATTCCTAAGGCACTTTTATCAATAATTTGATGATGTTTAAAGTTCATTTTAATCTTTTTATAATCTAATAACTAAAGTATTATTGATTCGATTAAAAATCCGAATCAATCAAAAAATAGAGGTGAAATCATCTGGCTTTAAAATTACCGAAAATGACAGAAAATGAGATAGAAAATATTCTAAATGAGCAAAATATCTGTAGAATTGCTTTTATAGATGATGAATATCCCTATATAAGTCCTTTTCAATATGTATACACAAATCATCGATTATTTTTTCATTTTACAGATTATGGGAAAAAGATGAAGATTTTAGAAAATAATAAAAACGTTTGCGTCTCTATAGAAAAATTTGACCCTAATTTAAGTGAATTTTACTTTGTTTCAATTCAAGGAATATTGAAACCTATTATTAATAAAATAGAAAAATACAAAGTGGTTGATAAAATGGTAGAGAGGTTGAGAAAAAAGTATTCAAAAAATTTTCTATCTGCTCATGGAATTGATAAAGAAAAGGGATGGGAAGGATTTAAACGAAGTGAGCCTTTAAAAATATACTTTCTCGAAGAAAAGAAATCTAGAATTGCCCTCAAATCAAAATATTAATAATATGTGAACTTTATTTAATAAAAAGCATTATATTTTTAATATAATCTTAAATAAGTGAGAAAGATGGGAATATCAGAGTCTATAAAAATTACTGAAATAGATTTAATTAAGTATAGTATAAAATATAAATTTCCTTCCAAGATTGCTTTGGGAACAAGTACTGGTGCTGAAAATCTTATTATTAGAATTCATACTAACACCGATCATTATGGAATAGGAGAGGGGTGCACCAGTAAAATGGTTTCGGGAAACACTCAATCTAGCTTATTAGAAGTAGCAAAGTTTTTAGCAAAGAAACTAAAAGGAAAAAATCCCTTGGCAATAGAGCAACGAATGAAGGATCTTCATAATTTTATTGTAGGCAATAATCAAGTGAGATATGCCATTGATGTTGCTTTATATGATATAATAGGCAAAGTAAATGGATTACCACTTTATTCGGTATTAGGAGGAGAAAAACGAGATTTGATGACTGATTATACGATCTTTATCCAAGATAGCATTGAGAAAGGTATTAACCAAATACAAGAAGCGTTGAAAAAAGGATTTACCGCAATAAAGATAAAGGTAGGGTTAAATCCGGAGTTTGATCTTCGTTTAATTAAAACAATAAGAGATGAATTAGGATTTAATTTTAATTTAAGATTGGATGCAAATCAAGGTTGGGATTATCCCACAGCTTATAAAATGCTGAATAAACTGGAAAAATTTAAAATCCAGTTTATAGAACAACCCCTCCCGAAATATGATTATTTAAATCTAAAAAGATTAAGAAATAGTATAAATATTCCGATTATTGTGGATGAGGCTTTATTTGATTATCACGATGCATTCAAATTGGCTTCTATAGAGGCTTGTGATTATTTTAATATGAAATTAGGAAAGACAGGAGGGATAAACATGGCAATGAAAATAAATAATATAGCCGAAGGGGCCGGAATAAAATGCATGGTGGGATGTTTCTCTGATTCAAGGATCGGTTTAAGTGCTGCGGCTCATTTTGCTTCGGCTTTCACTAATATTGCATTTTTAGATTTAGATTCAGCATTGTTTTATTCTGAAGATCCGATAGAGGGAGGGATAAAGTATGATAATTCGAATAATAGTAGAATTATACTCCCTGATAAACCTGGCCATGGTGCTGATATAAAAGAAGAATTTCTAAAGAGGCAAGAAATAATAACAATTTGATCAATTCACTAAAATTAAAGGGAAATGTGCAAC
>JARRLT010000312.1:0-2818 GCA_037386725.1 Promethearchaeota archaeon | reverse complement strand
AATTTATTTAATTTAAATATGAATAAATTTATATTTAATATATTTTTGCATAATTTAAATTTAGTTTATTTAAAGAATTAATTCTTGCTATAATATTTTTACTTTTAATCATATCCTACAGATCTTTTTCTCGAGCTAAATTCCTTAGGAAGGTTTCCCATTTTTTTGGGGTTTGAATTGAGTGATGATGCTTTAATACTTTTAAACTCCAATAATGTGCTGGTTGTGGGTTAATATTATAACTTTTTAAAAGTCTTTAGAAATCAAATTTTTTAAACATTATAAAAGGAAAGAGTATTTGAATTTTCTTTAAGTTATGAAAGAATACTTGAGAGATATGAAAAGATCAAAATTAGCGTTTTGGAATTTCTTTGTATTCTTTAAGAGATGGGAATAAATCTAAATTCATATGAGGAAAATACATTGCTTCAGCATATTCTCTTTGAAAATTAGATTGAAGAGCAATTTCAAAATAACTCACTTTTCTAGCTAGCGTTTTCGCCTTTTCTCTTAAATTTTTATTGATTAAACATTGCTGAGCTCCAATTCCAGCCGCATTTCCAATTTGAAATATTTTATCACTTGGAAGATCAGGAATCATTCCGATAAATCTTGCATTTTCTTTGTCGATATAATTTCCGAATGCACCTGCTAAAAATACTTGTTCTATTGATAAATCCGAGTTATTTTCACTATTTAAAGCATTAAGGATCAATCTCGATCCTGAATAAAACGCCCCTTTTGCCATTTGGATTTGTCGTATATCGGATTGAGAAATACTTATTACTTTTTGATTTGAAGTTTCATCCTTATTAGCCACGATATAGTATGTTTCATTCTCATTTTTCTTTAATCGTTTATTATCGAGCACATGTTTATTAAATGTCCCACTTCGAGTTAAAATTTTGGACTTTAACATTTCTGCAACAAGATCAATTAATCCAGAACCACATATTCCAATCGGTTTTCTATCATTTATTGTTGTGTAAGACAAATCCAAGGAGTCGGGATTGATCACCACACTCTCGATTGCTCCCGATGCTGCTCTCATGCCATGTTTAATGTGAGCTCCTTCCAAGGCAGAACCCGCCGCACAAGAACCAGTTGCTAAAATATTTTTATTTCCAATAACCAATTCTCCATTAGTTCCGATATCAACTGCTAATGTTAATTTATCTTGTTTTTCGATCTCTGAAGATATAATGACCCCCATAGTATCTGCTCCTACAAATCCCGCAATTAATGGTAACGTATAGACGTTTCCATTTTTATTAATATTCATTCCTATTTGTTGTGCTTTATAATTTAAACTATCTTGAACAACCGGAACATAAGGGCTTAATCCAATAGAGATGGGGTTTAATTTTAAAAAAATATGATGCATCACAGAGTTTCCAACGACTGAGGCTTCATAGATATTATTTGTATCAATTCTCGCTTTTATAGCAGTTTCTTTAATAAGTTTATTCAACTCTTTGATGAGTATCGAATTTAATTTATCAAGACCATCAACATTTTCTTTAACATAATCAATTCTAGTAATAACATCCTCTCCATAAGCTGTTTGAGGATTTAATGCAGAGGAAGTTGCATAAATCTTTCCGTTATTAAGATTCACTAAATATCCAACTATAGTGGTAGTCCCGATATCAAATGCAATTCCGAAATTTTCTTCTGAAGTATTATTTGCTTCAATTGATATGATCTCATTATAATTTTTTAGAACAATGGTTATTTTATTTTCGTTTTTTCGCAGTAGAGCACTTAAATCACGTAATGAATCAAGTTCAGTAAAAATTTTACCATCTTCAAAGGGAATTGAGTCTTTTTCACTTAATGCTTTTAGGACACGTTCTATATCTCCGATTGGTTCTTTTAAAGTCGGTTTTTTTGCTTTAATAAAAATCTTTTTGATATTAGGTTCTACGTTAACATCATTACCTCGTCCAGTCGTGAGTATTTTAAAATCTTCAATTAATAATTCTTTTGGTAAATAAACTCTAATTTGAGGGGCCTTTTCATTTTTTGCCTTACTGATCAATTGTTGATTTTCATTTAACTTAACTTGACAAGCTAACCTCCACCCCTCCTCAATTTCATTTTTTTCTAAAAGTTGCTTTTCTAAAGATGATAAGGTTGATAAAAATTGAGATCCTTTTTGAATTGAAACTTTACATTTCCCACAAGTCCCTTTTCCTCCACATAACGATTTTATTTTAACACCTAAATTTGTTAGTATTTCATAGAGACTGGTATGGTTTTCAAAAATAGTTCTTCTACTAATTGGTTCAAAATCAACATATAACTCGTTCTTATCTCTAGCCATTTTAATTTCAGTAAGTAACTTATATTTTTTATTTGTTTAATTCTTCTTATTTCCAATTTCTTAAGCATAATAATAACAATAATATAGAATTTATTTATTTAGAGAATAAATTTTTACCTTTTATTAACCGTTTACTACGTAAATATTATTATTACATCTATTTCTACTGTGAAATTACAAAAATGTTAATTTTTTTATAGAGTATAAAGTTAATTACTTATTTTTATATATTTTATATTAGAAATTACAATTTTATGAACTAATTTACAATTAATTGAAATGTAATAGGGAGTAAAAAATGGAAAAAGATACTTCTCCGCAGACCTATGCAAAGAAAGCACTCGAAGAATTAGAGATTGCAGGCAAGTTGGAAGATAAAAATGTTACTGAAGCTATCGAACACTACGAAAAAGCTACAGAATATTTAGAAAGAAGCGGATATATGGAACATCGAATTAATGATATTAAAACTAGGGTAACCCAATTAAAAAA
>JARRLT010000311.1:0-8993 GCA_037386725.1 Promethearchaeota archaeon | reverse complement strand
AAGCAATTTTATGTTAAAATATAAACAAAACTTTTGTAGATAAAGAAATATTTATATATTCTATATGAATAATATTCTTTATGAATAATATTATCAATAAAGATTATTCAATAAACCATCGAGAATTTGCGATTTTAGGCTTAATCTCTGAATTCGCATCTCATGCTTATAGTCTTAATCAGAGGATAGAAGAGAGAGGTATGAGGGCTTGGACTCAAATTGGAATGTCTTCGATTTATAATGATTTAGGAAACCTAGAGGAGAATGGATTGGTAGATTCTTATACTGAAGAAGTTGATAACAGGATTCGCAAGATTTACCAGATTACTGAAAAAGGAATATATAATTTAAAGAAGAAAATTTATGACACTCTAAATGAATATGAAGGCAGAAATGATCCTGATTTCTATATGGCATTTTCAATGCTTCCTTTTCTCTCAAAACAAGAACAATTAGAAGTCTTTTCAAATTCTTTAAATAAGATAAAAAAACACAAAAAAGAATTGGAAGATATGCTAAAGAGTAATATTAATCAACCTTTAAATGTTAAAGGTCTGTTTATTCACCCAATAAAGATTTTACAGACAGATATTGAATTTTTGGAAATCATTTTAGAAGAAATACAAAAGGGGGCCGGTCAAGTTGACTCAAAAGATTATAGTAAATAATTTTGTCCACCGTGTTGGTGCACATTGTGAGTCATCCGCTATGAGAGATCTTTTCGAATTTTATGGCTTTAATATGTCAGAAGCTATGGCATTTGGTTTGGATGCTACACTAGGGTTTGGATTTTTCGATACCACAGAAAGCGTTTCATTTATCCCAGAATCAAAAATTCCCTTTTCATTTCTTGACCTTCTTTTTAACCACTCCAATTGTACCTATAGCAATCGCTGCCATTCCTAAACCCCCACCAATAATTATTGGTGGTCCTACAGACTTTTTAACAATTTCTTGTGAAACTGATTCAGAATTTAATGAAATGTCGCCTATCCAATCATTATCGTTATTCTTCGCATTTACTTCAATTGTGTGAACTCCTTCTATTGCCGGAACAGGAATTTCAGTAGAGGTAGATAATATACCATTTAATTGATCATCATGTAAGATTTCTACTCCATCAACTAAAATCTTTATTTCAGAAAGACCACTTTCAAGATCTTCGACAATAACAGTCCAATGTCCTGGATTATTAGTATCACCATCCCCAGTATATTCAATTGAAATTGTAGGGACAGAAGTATCATCATCATATACGGTGATTGTACTTTGAGCTGAATTCTCTAACCAATCAACACCATTAGGATGTTCGGGGTCATTATCATTATCTCGAGCATTTACTATTATAGTTGTTGTTCCTAAAGTATTAGGTAATAAATATGAGTCAGAAATACTATCACATGGTCCATATGAAGCAATAATCACACTATCTGCTTGAACTATAGCTTCTGCTATTCCACTAAAATCCGTTATTTGCCATTCTATTAATATTCCACCAATAGCATCGCCATCTGCAATACTCATAGATGGAGTTAATATAATTTCTGGTGCTTCTGTATCATCATCTACATAGGGTTCTGGATTTATGATAGCGTCAATTTTTGAAATTATTTTATCGCAATCGATACTAAATATTTCTTGTAAACTTGTGTCTATCACCCAAGTTCCAATCAATTTAGGTTTTATATCATTTGTCATTTTGTCATATGCACCACACAGATTTTCCCTTGTGAGCTGGTTTATAATCACATATAATTTGCAAATGATCACTTCTTTTCTGTTCTCACCAGGATTTTTCCAAGATTCATCTGTACTATAAATAATTTTTTCTATTAATGATCCAATATCATTGATGATATCTTCAATCTTAGGATCCTCAATTGGCGTCTCAGGTGGCTTACAAGCTATAACGGATACAGTAAAATTCATGAATTGAAAGGATAATAAAAAAAGGAATGATGTAACTAATATCTTTGAACCCTTCAAAAATATCACTCCCTGTTAATTTTTTTAAAATATATAATTTATACCTAAGTGACATATATGACAAATTATATATTTAAATATATTTTATTTTTCGTATAGTCAATCTTGCCTTTAAACTATTAATTTTTAGAATACATAAAGCTTTATTAACCAAAAATTAATTGATGTTAAGTTAAATGAGAATAAATATCTTTATCTAAACTTATTTAGACTTTGAATGTAATAGTTACCATTAATTATATATAATGAACTATTTGCTATAATAGATCAATTTTTCTTCTATAAATTCTAATCATATCTGTCTTGTATTTACTATTGGGGAATTTTAAAAACTTATATTAATATATGTACAAGTTTTATTCACTATGTTACTATAGATTAGATATTGTTAATATAGATCATTTATCATTTGACGAAAAAATTTATTTTTTCAATTGCATTACTATCTCTTCGATCACATCATTTCGAGCATTAGCATATCCTTTTTCATAATTTTTCAATATAAAACCACATTTTTCAAGTACCCGGATTGAGCCACTATTATCCTTTGCCGCTCTAGCATATATTGGTCGAATGGTAATTTTTTCTAGGAATTTTTTGAGAGCTTGAGTTGTAATACCTTTTCCCCAATACTTTTTTCCAATCCAATATGTTAAATGAGGTTTTCCAGAAGAATTGAATTTTGCTATATGCCCAATGACCTGATCAGAAAAAATTATTGACTTGAATGAAGAAACATAAAAAAATTTCTAAATCAGATTCTTTTACGTTTCTTAGAAATACTTTACTTTCCATTAATATAGAAAAATTATATTTTTATTCAAACTTATGGTTAAAGGTCTGCAACATTCTAAGGCCTTTTATAATCTATGAAAAAAGAACTTTTACATTTTATACAAAAAATTTAAGATTCAAACATTCTTCTACTAAATAATGACGAAAATTATAACTCATTCGGGTAGGGTTCATTTTGACGACTTTTTTTCGGTGTGCCTTATTTTACATAAAGATAAAAATGTTGACACTATAATAAGAACAGATAATCTAACTGCAGAAGAAATGAATGATGATGAAACATGGATTGTGGATATTGGTGGAAAATATGAAAGTGATAAGAAATTATTCGATCATCATCAAGATGATATCCATAATGATTGTGCCTTTTCATTATTACTTAAATCATGGAATATATACGAGAAAGCAATTGAAGTATATCCATGGATAGAAAACAAAATAGAATGGGACGAAAAAGGCGGTGGATACGTGCTTGAAAAGTACAATATTAAAAATTATGAAATGATTTATTCCTTTAAATCCTTTCCCGAAGATTCGTTAAAAGAATTTTTTCAAAGGAAAAAACGTTTTTTAAAACAAAATAACAATGACAAATTCTTAATGAGTATAATGAGAAATATTGGGAAAGCATTTTTTATTGGAATGAAGAAACATAAAAAAATTTCTAAACACTTCAACGCTAACAAAAAAGTAATTTATATTGGGAAAAATGGTGTACAATCTGAAGATCCAGATGGAATTCCTTGTATATTTTATTTAACTTCAAAACCTTGTTATGGATCTCAACTAAGTAATATTTTTTATCAATATAAAAAATTAAATTTTCCAAATGCTTCCTCTTGGATTACTGTTTATAGATACGATCGCCCTGAAAATTCAATTTATATTAAACGTCATGGAGATCCAAATAGAATAAACCTCTCAACTTTACAAGATAGGGGAAAAGGCTATTATGCCCATAAAAAAGGATTTATGGCTGTTGTTGAAGATATGCCTTCAATGGAGTTAGCTCATTATATTCAAAGCGCTCTCTAATATTGTTACCCATGCTTATTAGAGGTATTTTTCCTTATTTTATTTGAAAATTTAATAAAGTTACAGAAAATATTATGATATTAAACATTAAATAATTCCTAAAATCGCTATTCATAAATGACTAATCCTTGAACTTTTAATAGAAAGTAAGACTTCTCTAACTGTATACACCGGCGACTCTTCGTTGTCCCAGCAATACATCATTAGGCCATTTGATCTGCGCTGGGATTCCATAAACATTTTGAAGGGCTTCTGCTACACCAAGCGCATTCTATATTTCATTTATTTTTGAATTTTTATAGATCTCTTAAAATACATATAGTGTATGGTATTGATCCCAAACTAAACCTGCTGGGCCATACCAATCTTCGAATGTTGGAACATCTGGATTCATCGGGTCTCCGCCACCTGTAAGATAATTTGTGTAAAATCTCCAATTATTACTTTCACTACCGAAATATGGTTTATGAACTAGCATTTGTAACCTAATTTCGTGAGGACCAAGTTCAAAAAAGTATGGATCAAAACTGACAAAAAATACCCACACATGACTGTTAACTATTCGAAACTCACCGTCTGGATATAAAACCTCTTGATCCTTATAATTCCGGGACCATCTCTGCATTGGGATTTCTTGTCCATCTATAAATAGACGAAATTCATAGGGTGGACCTGGATCCCATCCTTGGTCTATTTCATATTTTGAAGTTATCCATCCTACTCTGAGAAAGCTATAATCATCACGTGGAATACCCCATTCACCACCAGGACCAATAAAATCCACAAACCAGGCACCAATCCAATTACCTAAAGGTTTTTTAAAAAAATAAGCAGGAGGACCTGCACGCTGCCAGGGCCATGGTTTTAAGAAAAATTTCGATCAAGAATGATCATAGAGAAAGATCATAATTTAATATTTAACATTTTTGTCAAAAAACACTATTGCTATTTAAAAGTAAGAAAAAATTGTTTACATCAAAATGTAGAAAGGAATATTAAAGAATGAAAAAAATTCATTCAAGTTTAATATTGCTATCAATTAAATTTTAAAAATAAAATGTGGTAAAATATATTTTTTTATTTAACTTAATTTTTTTATTTTTTAATTTTCAACTTATAAAGTTAAGCCTTAAGTTTTATTAGAATGACAAATTCGTAAGAATTATAAATAAAATAGTGGAATAATATTCCATAAATTCACAGAAATGTAAATTCTAATCATCGGATTTTTATTTGACCTTTTACTATTATTAGATGAAGATAGAGACCCTTACCCTACCCCCTGGATTTTTGTCTTTTGGTTATATTATACTCTATTTGAGTAATAACTTCTTATCTCTACTTTATGTTTTATCTGATGGTAAGAATAAGGGTCCTAAATTCATTCTATTTTTTTCTCTATTGATTTTTAAGAAGATTTTGGAGAGAAAGAAGTGAATATAGTTATTAAAGATAAGAAAAAAGAAGAATAAACAAAAGAAAACCACATTTTTATTCTGAGATTTGTTAAGGAAAAAGGCTTAACAATTTTCCCAGATTTTCCCTCTATTGCCAATTCTAAGAGATCGTGGTTTTTCTTCAGAATCTCCAAGATCATCTAACTTTAAATTAAAAATAACCTTCTTCGGTTCAGAAAAAGTAATTTGGATCAAAAACGAAAGGTTTAAAAGAGCTACTCCCTCTTATATATTTCTTGTGAGTTAATATTAAACTACCTTAAAAATACGTAAAGAAAAAGTTATATAAATGGGTATAAGTAATCAAAATATTAATATTGAATTCTCTAAAAACAAATCGACTGTTATTTATAATTTGAATGAAATATTAGAAACTCAACAAGCATTTAACCGCAAAACCAGGGGGTTAGGTCAAAATAATATTAAGGTAAGTTTATTATCTCAAAAGCTTGGAATTAGAAATTGACAATATTCAATCCCAAGTATAAAAAGGAGTATTAAAAAGACTAAAAATTCCAGGGTTTCAATCGATAGTTCTATTTTCAAGTCTACTAAAAACAATAATAGAGAAATTAGGAGTTATTCAAGTTGAAACTAAATTAATTGATCTTGTTGAAGATTTATGTAATAAAGAAACTCATCAAATAAGAGTGAAAAAGTTCAAGAAGTTAAAAAGTGTTGAGCCTTTTGTAATACCGTAAGTTTTTAAAATTAAGTAGCAATTTATAATAATCGATATGAAAACCTTTATGCGTTTATTTAGAAAATAAACTTAAAGGATCTCTAATTACATCCATTCATATGGGAGAAAGGGCGATAAATCCAATTAATAACATTTCCCATATAATATCCTCAAATTTAAATATAGTATGTATAATGGAAGGAATTATTGAGATCCTAAGAAGGTTTAGAAAATTTATAACTAACGTTTTATTAATAAAAAACCATGGAATCTCATTATTCTGATATTAAAATTAAAGAGATTTTATAGTAAAAAACCTCTAAAACTACTGTTTTCTTTAACGATTTTCAAGTTTTTTGAGTGCATAGATTTTATAACTTATATTTTGGATTAAGATCGGGATATTTAGGAACAAATTTCTCATCAAAAAATTTCTCATTCATCCAGATTTTATCTATTTCATTCCATTCCAAATTTAATAAAGGATTATAAGTAGAAGGATCAAACTCATGAAACACATTTTTAATGACATTATCTCCTGGAACCAAATCATCAATTATAAAATAATCTTCATAATCTAAGTAGGCAAATAAATCGATTAAGACTTTCTTAAATTTAGGTAAATCGCAATAGGGTAAGAAGATCTCAATATATAGCCCATTTTCAAAGAAATATTCTTTTTTACCATATTCATAGTAATTCCCTTCGATCTCATATATATATCCGTAATTGAAATAATGAAAAATTTTCAAAAAAAGCTTAATATGCTCTTTTTTCACTTTGGGGAGTCCAATACATAATTTTTCTTTTAAATCTAAGTTCTTTACCGCAATTAAGGGAAATATTAACCCTTTTTTTAGTAAGTTACCTATAGAATCCAAGATATGTTTACTAAAATAGAGCGTTTTCTTAGATAACTCATGGATCTCAAATGGATATACTTCTGTAAGTCTTTTAAACTCTATATCATGAATACCTAAAATTTCGGTCTGTTGAACTCCTATATTAAATTTTTTCAATTTATAAATATATTCCTTAAATGCTGGATCAAACAACATCTTTTGAATATGTGATTTAAATGAGAGAGCATTTAGTTTCCATCCTTTAGTTGTAAAATTAATATCAAAATGAAAGAGAGAATATATCTTCTTTATCATAAAACAACTATAAAATTTCATATTATGAAGCGATTTTGCATACCAATTTAAATATGAATCATTAAAATTTCTAAAAGGAGAAATAAAATCTACCTTCATAGTGAGGGTATCTTGAATTTCACATGGAATTTCAACATTAGTAAATGTATTTGACAATAAAAGCCTAAGATCTAACTTGTCAGGATCAAAACTGGTGAAAAAGAGGATATATTTTGAAAATCCGAATTTATTATAAAGTGGTACGAATTTGACTGATTTCACATATTGTTGAACAATATCTTGGTCAATTTCGGACTTAAAATTCTCAAGGGAAAATTTTTGGTAAAAGTATGTAAGTTTCCCCAAAAGGACTTTATTAAAATTAATTTTTTCCTTCTGAACTCGAACATCAATATGTTCAATTAATTCTTCAAAAGAAATTTTTTCTGATTCCCATATAATCTTCAAAAATTTTCTTGATTCTGTTATTTTAGACTCATAAAGTAATTTAGAAGGAACATTTTTTGTCTTTGAAAATTATAGTTTTCAGGAAGATTTAGTGATTTATAAACACTGGAAAAAGCATATCGTTTATAAAGCAATATATCCAATTGGAATATCTGATATAAAATTGAGAGTAATACTCTTCTTTCATATCTAGTCAATTTTATTGAGAATAGAACAGTATGAATCATTTTTTTCCTTGTTAGGAAATCTGTAAAATGAATTGTTACCGTTCTTAAAAAATACGGTTCTATTCGTTTTAACTTCTCTAACGTGAAAGAATTAAAATTTAGAACAAGTGATGGTAAATATTGGGAAATATGAAAGGTACTAATCGAGTTTAAAAGAAAGGGCTTAATTATCGGAGCATTATGGTTCAGATAGTTTTGAATTTTTTGATATAATGCTTCTGAATTGAGATTTCTACTCTTATAAATTTGACTTAAAGTTTCCAAGTTTTTCCTTTTTTGAGATAAGAATTTAAGGGAATTATGTTGTTTTATGAAGTTTAAAATTTTCTTAAATGAAAATATATTAATTTTTTGGAATGATGAGAGCAATTTAAAGAGTAAAATATTCTTAAATTCATTATCATTAAACTTTTTAGGTTCTTGATAATATAATTCAACCCAATTATGGATTGATTTATATTATTATTCAATTTCATGCTGATAATCACAAAAAGATCTTAGAAGAGATTTTAAATTTTCCTCAACTCTCTAATTATTATTTATCTTTCTCTACATCAAATGTAGAAGGAATTTTTGTATTAAATCTTCCTCTGACATATTTAGAGAATATTAAAAAAATATTCTTTAATTTAAAAAACGCTGGATATATCGATCATATTCTTTTTGGAAAAAGAGAGTTTTATAAACATACTTTAAATCTTAATTTTTTATTATCGAAATTTAAAAATCGTATTCCTCATCAAGATGAGGATTATATAGAGAAATATGAAATGAGTTTTTCTTTTGATTTTTCTAATTATAAAAGAGAATTTTTAGATCCAATAGATATAGTTTTATTTAATCGCATTCCAAATTTTTCACTTACCGGATTTAGTTTAGATAAAAAGAAAATTTTAAATGATATTAAAAAGGATCTTTCTCACATCATCCTTAATCAAAATATTCTCATTGAAAATTTATATTCCTTAATTACAGAGGTTAAGACAAACCCTAATTTAAAGCAGGAAATTATTACATATTTAACAAAGAAGGCTAACAAGGGGATATTTTCAGTTCAGCCTAAAATTTCAAATCTTATAGATCTATCAAAAGCAATCAAAACATTTCTGGAAAATGATAAAGGAGTCCAATTGACTGAATTCAAATCTTTATTATTTGGAGGTAAAATTTTTCAAGATTTAAAAATTAAACCATCAGAGTTCGAAGG
>JARRLT010000310.1:0-3226 GCA_037386725.1 Promethearchaeota archaeon | reverse complement strand
GTTTGTCTTAAATTTTTACATTTTGAAACAAAGTTTGGTTCACATAAATTTTCATCTAAAATACTGAATAAATTTTGGACTGGAATTGTAGATATGATAAATTCGCCAAAAATAGTTTGATTATTAACTCTAACTCCAATAGCTTTATTATTTTCTATGATAATCTCAGAAACAAGTGCTTTTTGCCGAATTTCTCCTCTATTTTCTTTTATTTTATTGATTAGTCCATTTAAAATAGAATTCCAACCTCCATTGGGATAATAAATACTTCCTTTTTCCAAAACTCTTTTAATATTTTTTAATAATTCTCCAGTAGAAGATCTTTCTGGGAATGGATTAACTTGAATTGCTGAAGAAGTAAGTCTTAGGAAATTGCGAATTTGTGGATCAAATAAAATTCTTTTCCCATTTCTCATATATACCCAAGATTTACCTGGTTTTATAAATTCAATGTTACACCCTAACTCTTTTAAAGAATCTCCCAAGGCGCTATTTGGGCCAAATCTTATGGGATGGATTCCAAAATCTAAATTAAATCCTTGAATATTTTCAACCCTTGCTCTTCCTCCAACTTTATGACTTTTTTCAAATATAATTACTTGTCCGTATTGTGATAACAAAGCGCCTAAATGTAATCCTGAAATACCCGCTCCTACTATTAAAAATGTGATTCTTTTGCTCCTTATTTTTATTGAACTTTTATATCTAATTATAAATATAATCATTTTTATCAAAATATAAATTAATTCTACTTACATTATGAGTAAAAAGAAAAAAATTTGGTTTATTACTGGAAATCAACATAAATTCTACGAAATTTCGAATTCATTTAAAAATAAGAATCTTAATTGGCATGTGATAAAGAAAGATCTTGAAACCCAAGAATTACAACATCCCGATTTGAAAAAAGTAGCGATATTTAAACTTAAAAGTATTTTAGATAAATTTAATCTCTCTTGTTTTATTGAAGATGCTGGATTTTTTGTAGAATCTCCCTTGAAGGGTTTTCCTGGAGTATATTCATCATATATATTTAAGACAATTGGAAATGAGGGAATTATAAAATTGATTGATAATTTTGAGGATTCAGTTGCATATTTTAAATCTGTAATTGCGTTATATTACCAACCCTTAGAAAAAATTTTTACATTTGAAGGTAAAGTAAGGGGAAAAGTCTCTTCTTCAATAAGAGGTAATCAAGGTTTTGGGTTTGATCCAATATTTATTCCAGAAAAATATCCAGATAAAACTTTTGCGGAGTTAAGTTTAGAACAAAAGAATATGATTTCCCATAGAAGTAAGGCTATTGAAAAACTTACAGATTTTTTGAAAAAATCTTAAATCAGTGTTTTTTTAAATTTAAAACGTTTGACGAAAGATATCCATAATGTTCTTCTTACTAAGCCTATATAATATCAAATACATCCCTATGGTTCCTACTAATATAGAAATTATAAAAACTCTCATAAGAGTCTCTAATGGTATTTCAAATGTAATTGGCATTTCTGTCATTAATGCCATATTGGACTCCAAAAGATAGGCCGAAAAGACGCCTATGATCGTACCCATAATTCCAGAAGATAATAAAATGATCAGAGATTCCGCTAAAAACATATGCCTAACATTTCTTGGTTTCAACCCCATTGATCTTATAATCCCTATTTCAAACTTTCTCTCCAAAAATACAGCATACATAGAACTTATTAATCCAAATATAGAGATCATCACTGTAAACATTAAGATTGTTTCTAAAACGGCACTTTGCCTTTCATTCATATTTTCTATATAATTTATTTTCGAGATTGCATCATCAATAACAAAATTTTTTTCCTTGAAATTATTTTGTATGGCTTCTTTAGTTAATTTTATACTTTCCTCACTATTATCTTTCAAATTTATGAATACTTTATCAACAATCATTTTATCATTATTGGAATTTTTTACATCCATCATTTTTATATATGTATCTAAAGAGACTAAGACACCTCCTCCATCCGCTGCTGCCTCTGAACTTCTAAAATTCCAAAAACCTGGAATTCCTCCTGATATTCCAACAACTGTAAAGAGAGTTATATTTCCAGGATCATTTTCTACTTGAGGATCGTAAAATGTAAGTCTAATCTTTTCACCAACCTCGCTAATACCAAGTCGAGATGCAACTGATTTTGATAAAATACAACTATTATTACTATTCAAAATTTGAGTAAATGAATGCATTCCACTTCTCGGGCTTTCCCATATAAGAAGATCTTTATCAATTAAATCAACAAAATCTTGATTTACTCCAATAAAACCTACTTCGAGATCTTCATATTTAGCCACATCCGAAGCATGAACAATATATTTCGTACGTTCTTCATAAGCGTAAAAATTAAAAAGAGTTCTAAGTAAATTTTGAGTAGAATCCTCATCATATCCTCCACCTTCACTGAAATCAAAAGCAGCAGAAATTGCTGCTTGAATATCAATTGTGTTATGTAGAGAAATCGCTAACTTTTCTATCCCTTCATATTGTTTAATTTCATTAATCATTTCCATCGTCACAGAATCTTGAGGATCAGTGGTTCCTTGATTAACAAGAACAAGATCTGAACCATATTGAAATTGTAAATTCACAGACATATTTCTAGTTTCCATTTTCATAATGCTTGTTACAAAAAATATAAATGAAAAAGAAATTGCGAACATAACTATTGTACTCGTATTTCTTCTTCGATTTCGAGTTAAAGATGAATGAATTATGCTCTTATATTTTTTTACTAAAGGTGAGATAAGGAAAAGAAAAAACCGTTGAATGTAAGGAATAACTCCAATTGATGCAAAAACTAATCCAAGCAATATTGCAGAAAGTAATCCTATAAATAATCCTGCTATCAACATGAAGTCTCCTGAAACAAAGATCATTGGCATTAATATAAATATAATTAAACCAATCAACGATATGGAGATTCCTATTAAGAAACTTTTTAGATTCATACTCCCTTCTTTTTGAATTTCCCATCCCTCCTCTTTTGTACGAAAAGGGGTAATAGATTTAATTAATTGTATTTTTGCTGTCTTAATTCCAGGTAGAATAGAAACAACCACTGGAATTGTTATTCCTATAATTAGTGCAATTATTATGGTAGTGGGTTGGATTATAAATTCTACATTTTGTCCAAGAATTCCAAAATCGTAATTACTTAAAATTATTTGAGAAATTGGTTCAGTATAAAAAATCCCGAAT
>JARRLT010000309.1:0-3207 GCA_037386725.1 Promethearchaeota archaeon | reverse complement strand
GTACTTGGTTACAAAATAAAGGAATTGAAAAATTGATCCTTGGTAGGGATACGAGACCGAGTAGTATTAAATTAGAAAAATATGTCCTAAATATTGTTTTTTCTAACTTTTTTAAAATCTATAACCTGATTTAAATCCTTAATATAAGCTTTAATTGCATTATATTTTTTAACCTTCCTTTTATTCCTTGATTTAAGCTTTAATTGGTTAATTTTAATCTTTTTATAAATTCTTCTTATCTCATCTAACTCATTGTCACATATAAATGAGTTTTCGGATAAAAGTTTTAATGCATTCCACTCAGGAGGATTATGGGAACCAGAAATAATGATCCCTCCATGAAGTTTTAACTCTTTCTTTGCAAACAATATTTAGGACATATTTTTCTAATTTAATACTACTCGGTCTCGTATCCCTACCAAGGATCAATTTTTCAATTCCTTTATTTTGTAACCAAGTACAATATGCGTAAGCTACTTTCTTAACACTTTTTTCATTTAAGCCTTCCCCAACTATTCCTCTAATCCCGCTGATTGTAAAAATTAAATTCTCGATACTTTCTCCACCTTAAGCAAGTTAACTGTTTAAGAACTTTATATATGTGTTTTTGATTTAAATAAAAATTTAATACAAATATAACCTCAAGATTAGTTAATCAAAATAATGCAGATTATAATTTGAGATTAACCAATATTCTAATAAAATAACCTAATATTATAAGTAGTTTACTTTTTATCGTTATTTATATGATAATAGTCGTGAATTCCTTTTTTTAACGTATTATTTCATTTTTTAAAAATAAGGATTTAAAAATAAAATGTTCTAACTATTATTAAGAACTTAAGATAGGATTTCCTTCAAGCCTATATTTAATTAAAACTAGTGCTCCAAATAAACCGATTTCATCAATATATTTTGTTACTTTGAATTTTGGGGGATGGTTAATTGTATATTGAATCGGATCCTTTTCGAATTGCTCTTTTAAGATTGGTATAATTTGTTCTTTATCGTTCATGATTGCTCCTCCAAACAAAATCGTGTTACAATCATAATAGTTATTTACAATCCCTATTCCAACCTTTGAATAATAAAGTGATTGCTCTAAGACGGCTTGAGATAGAGCATCTCCCTTACGTGCGGCTTTAAAAACTTCCTTAGCAGTAATATTTTCGATATTATTGTGTATAATTTCAAGAAGTATTTCAGCATTATAGTGACCCTCTCTAATAAATTTTAAAGCATTCTTTTTAATACCAATTCCAGAACTATAAGCCTCCCAACATCCCTTAGCTCCACAATTACAGCGTACTTCAGCATTAGGATTTAAAATGCCATGACCTATTTCAGCCGCATTTCCTTCCTTCCCAAAAAGAAGATGACCATTGCATATAACTCCGCCCCCTATTCCTGTTGACATTGTGATGTAAACAAGATTATTTTTTTCTTTATCAGAAGCTTCAAAATAATGAACTCCTAATACAGCACTACTACAATCATTTATTAAATGAATGGGTATATCAGGAAATTCTTTACTTATAGGATCTTTTAATGGAATTTCTCTAAATCCTAAATTAGCATTATTGAATATTCTTCCTGTTTCAATGTCAAGAGGACCTGCTGAAGCGATTCCTATTCCAACAAGGTTTTTATCTTCTATTTGGTATTCTTTCATTAACTTTCTAATTTGATTGCAAACTGTTAAGCTTATTGAAAATTTGCTTTCTTTTGGAGTAGGAACAATTATCCTTTTTATCCTTTCTTCCTTAATGGTAATAGGAGACAGAGCTACTCTCAAGCGTGTACCTCCTATATCAACTCCAGCAATGTATCTCTCAATTATCATATTTATTTCCTTGCCTTATAATTAAATTAATAAAAATTTATCTCAATAGAATTGTTGTTTATAATTTTTTTAAATTTTTCAACTATTTCATTTTTTTGCCCCAGATCAATAGAATACACATAATATTCTGCTGGGATTCTTGCAATAGAATAAATTTGTACTATTTCTGGTTTTATTTTCTTAATCGCATAAGCTAATGTTTCAATGTTAATATTATTTGTATTATTTTCGAAATCCTTATAGGAATTATAGAATAAAGTTTGTATAGCTAATCGGGTATTATTTGGCTTTTCTTTCCTTAATTTCGCGAGAGAATCAATTATTTCCGAGATATGAAGAACTTCTTTATGAGGTCGACATGTTCTCAAAAAATCCTCTTGATTGCCAGCATCGAGTTTAGCTAGTATTAGATCAAAATTTTTTATCTTACTTCTGACATTCTTTAAATGCATAGTGCTTGAATTTGTGAATAAACTCAACCTTGGTTTTTTCTGATTCCAAATCTTATCACGCACTTTTCTTGCTTGTTCCAAGAATTTGTCAATTTCGGGATTGAGTGTCGTTTCTCCATTATAACCAAAGGTGATTGAATCTAAGTTCGGAGATAACCTTAACATTGACTCTAACTCCTTAGCAAATTTGCTATTCAAGGTTTTATTTATGGTATATGCTGGAGAGACCAAATTCTCTGCATGAGTACAACCAATTTCACAGTAAACACAGTTAAAAGTACAAATCTTCTTTTCTCTTAATATATTTACTCCTAAGGAAAGTCCTAAGCGACGAGATCGGAATGGTCCATAGATATATTCTCTAACCATACTTATAAATCTCAAAAGTGTGATTTTATATAACTTTCGATAACCTTATTTACTTGATTAGGTTTTTCAATCATTACAGAATGACCTGCATTTTCAATTATTTCTAAATTAGAATTTTGGATATTTTTCCGAAAATATTCACTATATTTTACCTTTGAGAGGAATGCGCATGTCTTCATTTACCCATATCGATGACGAAGGCAGAGTCCGGATGGTGGATGTAACCGCAAAGAAGCCGACGCTTCGCAAAGCAGTTGCCGGCGGGGTGATTCATATGAATTCGAAAACCTTCGGCTTGATCCAAAATCAACGAGTCAAAAAAGGCAATGTTCTTGAAACCGCCCGGATTGCCGGGATCATGGCCGCCAAAAAAACCCCGGAACTTATCCCCATGTGTCATCCCCTGAATATTACTCATATCCAGGTCGACTTTTTTCCGAAACCTTCGGAAAGCGGCATCGGGATTGAAGCAGCCGTGCGCGCCGTCGATCAAACCGGTGTTGAAATGGAAGCCATCACCGCAGTTTCGGTTGCAGCGCTGAC
>JARRLT010000308.1:0-4494 GCA_037386725.1 Promethearchaeota archaeon | reverse complement strand
ATCCAGATATTTTTCCTTATTTTTATTATATTTTACCCAAATACCTAACCATTGCAGAATTAGAGAGTTTATATTTTTATTTCATAAATATCCTTGTTAATAGATATCCTGAATTATTAACTGATATATCAATAAATTATAAGCTTGTGGATGCTATTTTTTTATAGGTTAAAATGTAGATTAGAGACTGCTTTATTTATTAGATTTAAAATACTGAATTTATATTTATTATATAAGAAATTTTAAGAAGGTATGTATTATAGTACCAGTAATCATGAACAACAAGAAGTATATTCCTAAACCTGGTTTTATAATATGTTTCCAATTCCAATTCTCTTTGTCATATGGATACCGATAGATAATAAAGCTAGTGATAAATGGAAATCCGAACCAGAAAGCAAGCATCCAAAATAATAATATCCACCCAACAAATTGAAAAATAAGCCTTCCTACTAAAGCAAAAATAACTCCTGACAGTGCTCTTACCCAGTATAACTTAGTTTCTTTCTCTAATCTCTTTTCTAAATCTGTTTATAAATTGTATAAGAAATATAAAAATGATTATATCATCCCAAATGGGTGAGAACTATTAAAACAGAATTTTCGAATATAGATATTTTTGCGATAACAAAAGAGTTAGATAAGATGTTAAGAGAGGGTACTATTTCAAATATATATCAAGTAGAAGATATCTTTATTTTTAAAATAAACACATTTGAAGGTAATAAGAATTTAATAATAAAAAAGGACTCTAGAATTAACATAACTAATTATGAATACCCAATTCCTCAATATCCCAGCCAATATGTTATATCTTTACGTAAATTCATACGAAATAGAAAAATAGCTAAGATTTACCAGTATAATTTTGATAGAATAGCTATAATCGAATTATATAACAATCAAGGAAAAGAAAATTGGAAATTAATTATAGAACTCTTTGGTAAAGGTAATTTTATACTTGTTGATGAAAATAATAAAACCTTAGTAGCTAAATCATATAGAAAGATGAGAAATAGAAATATATTAGCTCAAAAAGAGTATGATTTCCCTATGGCATATGGAGAAAATTTTTTAACAATAGAAAAAGACAAATTCAAAGAACTTTTTAAAGACTCTCAAGATGAAATTGTGAGAATTATCGCAAGAAAAATTAATATTTCGGGGCTATATAGTGAAGAAGTGTGTTACAGGTCTAAAATCGAGAAAAATAAATCAGGAATAGATCTTTCTGATGATGAGATTGAAATTCTTTATAAATGTTTTAAAAATTTAAGAAATGAAATCTTATTTTCAGAAAATAAACCACATTTAGTCTATAAGGAAGAGAAGTTAATTTCTGTTTTACCTTTTGAATTGGAAATCTATAAAGGATTAAATAAAAGAAATTATAAGTCTTTTAATGAAGCTGTGGATGTCTATTTCTCTCAAATTGATTCAGAAAATTTAATATCTCCTAAAGACCAAAAAGTAAAGAAAAAAATTGAGGCACAAGAAAAAATATTAAAAAATCAAATGGATTATTTAGAAGAACTGAAAAATCAACAAATTAAATACTATCATTTTGGAGATGAAATTTATTCAAAGCTTAATTTATTAAACAAATTACATAATATTATTAATGAAGCAAGGAATAAAGGATATTCCTTTTATGAAATTCATGAACGATTGTCTATTGCTAAAGAGGAAGACTTTCCAAGCACTAAGTTCTATAGTAGAATCATTCCTTCCAAAAAACAGCTCGAAATTAAACTAGATAATGAAAAAGTCCTTTTAGATATATCGAAAAGTATTGGAGAAAATGCTAATCTAATTTATTCAAAAGGTAAAAAAGCAAGAGATAAAATTGAGGGTACTAAAAAAGCCATTGAAAAAACAAAGAAAAAAATTAGAAAATTAGAAGAGGAAAAACACCTTTTAGGTTCCGAAATCGATATTTTGGTAAAAACACCCCAAAAAATGTGGTATGAAAAATATCATTGGTTTTTTACTTCTGATGAGTTTTTAGTAATAGGGGGGCGAGATGCATCATCAAATGAAGCAATATATAGAAAATATTTACAAAAGAGAGATCTCATATTCCATACCACTTTTCCTGGCTCCCCTCTAACAATATTAAAAAATCCTGACGAAAAAGAAATTCCTAAATCTTCAATTGAAGAAACTGCTATATTCGTAGCAAGTTATTCACAAGCATGGAAAGAGAATTGGAGGGTTGCAGATATTTTTTATGTATCCCCCGAACAAGTCTCAAAAACACCACCAAGTGGAGAATTTTTACCAAAAGGGTCTTTCATGATTGAGGGTCAAAAAAATTTTATTAAAAATACCAAAACCGAGTTAAGATTGGGGATAAAATTCTTAGAACAAGAACCAATAAATCAAGACTATGATTTAATTAAATATCCTCAAATATTATGTGGACCATCAAAACCGATAGATGATCAAACAGAAAAATCAGTTATTATATTACCATCAAAATCAGGATATTCAAAAGGAGAATTAGCAAAGAAAATTAAATCTTATTTTATAAAAACTGCTAAGGATGAGGAAAAGCCTTGGTTTAAAATAATTTCAACTGATGAGATTATTTTAAGATTACCAAATGGTCTTTCAATCTTTAAGGAATCCTAATTGTAACTTTCTTTTCCTTCTTTTATTGTTTTAATATTTTTATAATCATCAAATAATAATCCGTTTATGCCTAATCGAATTAGCTTTTTTTGGTCATTAATTGGGGTATCACTATTTAAGAAATCCCAAGCAAGAGATAAAATATTATACCTCTGGCATTTTTTTATAAACTCCCTTGAAATTAGGTTCGACCGTAAGTTGATCATATCAATATCTATAGGTAAGTCTCCCTTTTCCTTAGTTTCTATAAAATCAGATAGGGTGAATTTTTGTGCTTTAGTTATATTATAACAAATCGGGATTTTTTTATTCTTTTTTCGGATATCTTTCAGTATATCAATATTACGGCTACTTAATATGAATTTAAATTTTTTAATATTAGAAACAATTTTTAGAGTCGGATTTAATATTTTTGACTCTTTTAATTCAATTATAAATCCAACTTGTTCCTTAAGTATATTTATTGTTTCAATTAATGTAGGTATCTTTTCTCCGTTACTTAATGTTTTAAATTCTAAAATATGTTTATAGGATAGATCATTTATTAATCCAGAGCCATTAGTTGTCCGATCGAGAGAATCATCATGAATAACTACAACTTTGTTATCCTTAGTTTGATGGATATCTAATTCAACAAAGTCGGCCCCATACTAAATTTTAAGATTTTTGAGTTAAAAAAAGATAAATAACAATCAAGAGAAGTCCTATAAGAGTATATCCAAAAACTACTGGATTTAATATTGTCTGAGAAACAGCTAAAACTATTAGTAACAACAGTTCTTTCCACGACATTGGTTTTCCAGTTAATTCTTTATAGTTTCCCAGACTTACAAGAATGAATAGAAACGATAATAAGATTAGAGAAACCTTAATGATAATATCAATAACTTCGAATAAAAAACCCTTATACATAAAAAATGTAATAATTCCTGCATTAAATAGAAAAGAGGCAACTAATGTTATTCCCCCTAAAACAGCTGCTAATATAACAGTTTTATATGCAAAGCTTTCACTACTACCCTCAGTTAGGCCCTCTTTTTGATTTTTTGTTTTGCTAATTTTTGACATTATCCTTTTATCCTCTCTATTTGCCTTTTTAAAATAACTATTCTATATATATAATAACCAAATAAGACTCCAAGAATGGTAAATATTATATAAGATAGGATTCTCAACACAAAATTATAATCAATTTGAATAAGACTAGAAGGCTTTTGTTTTATACTAATTTCGACAGTATTATATTTTATTATTCCCCCTGGATACACTGGAGACTCACCATAAGTTAAATTAAAAGCATAGGTTGATCCCGTTTTAAGATATACATCCTGACCTGAATTATTTGCTTCAACATTATCTATAGGGAGACTAAATTCGTAAGTAGATGTTTGAGACACTATTTTCGCTGCACCTTCTCCATTAACTTCTGTATCTTGATAAAAAGTCGATTGGTTTATGTAATAATCTAAATATTTATACGTATCTGTTGATATATTTTCAAATTGTAATATTTTTGCATCAACAAAATCATTTCTTTCATAGGAACTATTTTTCGAAATAATTAAGCCAAAAAATTCAGTTTGACTATGATATTGAGCCTCTATGTTATATTGTATATAAATATAGAGATGATTATCATTTTGAATGATTCCAAGTGTAATGGGTAAGCCATCCTCTTCAGATGTATTATTGAGCATTATTGTATACGTATTTGCACCATCCCATTCATCCGAAGTAGAATGAAGAGAACCATCAATTATGGGAGCTTTTCCAATTGTGGAATCTATTGTTTTAATACCAAAAGCAAAAAGGGAAATTAATAGTGATAGTAAAACCGAATTTGAAAAAGAACTCCAAAAA
>JARRLT010000307.1:0-6100 GCA_037386725.1 Promethearchaeota archaeon | reverse complement strand
AAAAAGAATATGTTATAGAAAAACCTAATAATCTTGAATTTTTTAAATGGGTTCAAAAATTTGTTGAAGATTATCATAAAAAAGAACCAAAATTAATAAAAGAATTAAATGAATCTAAGAAAAAACCATCAATGGACTTAAGTGAGATCCCTACTATTCCTAAGACAAGTGAGGGAGATATCTTCGACGAAGATATTGCTTTAGAAGGACTAAATAGTTATTTAAGCAATTTAGAAAGGATAATAAAGGGAGAATTCTCACCTTGGATGACTGATATCTCCAATGGTTCAATAGAAGGAAGTAAAAAACTTAAAGAAAGTACCTCATTAATGAAAGAAAATGTTAATATTGGTTTTATGAAGATTAATAGGTGGTTTACTAAAACAACTGAAGATTTAACAGATAATTTTAAAGACAGTGTAAACAATTATTTGAACAAAAGAATGACCTCAGAACAAAACTTAATGGAATTTTTATTCAATACTTTTGTTGATTTAGAAGAAGTTCAAAAGGAGAAAATTAATCAAAATTTAAAGAAAATAATAAATAAAAATCAAAAAGAAGCAGTTTCTATCACAGAAAAATTAAACCAAATTAAGGAATTATCCAATAATCTAAAAGATTTATCAAGTAAGGTTAATCCAAACTTGGAATCGGTTAAAGCAAATTCTATGAGTTTATCGGATGGATTAAATAATCAGTTAAATATCGATTATAATGATTTTAAAAATAAGATCTTAGAATATCTTGAAGCAATTAAAGGAAATTTAAGTAAGAATGAAAAAGCACAGGGAGAAATTCTTGAACTCTTGAATAATTTAGAAAAAATGATAATTACAATTAGAAATTTATGAATTTTTTATCTTTGATCAAACAGAAAAATTCAATGTTGATAATTTTGATGTATGGAGCTTATATTTAGGGATTCCTGTTTTCAATCTTTTTAATTGATTTCTTTTCGCAACATTGCTTAGAATCCTTCCAACTTTATCTGCTCTTATATCTACTCCATAATTTTCTTTCAGAACACTGTTGATTTTATAAGAGCTTAATATAACTACATCAGAGAGATTCTTTTCGCACAATAATTCAATTGCTTCTCTTACTACTTTAATCAAACTTTCTTTGTCTTTAACTTCTTTTTCCATACTCATATTATAAGAATTTTGTTTAATTTTTAAATTTTATTGAAGGCATTGACAGAATAAAGCAACTTAAGGATTTCATTTATAAATATGTGATTTGAAAAACTTATTAATTACATTTAACCTAATTTTATTAGTATAATTTGATTTGTTTTTTATATTAAATAATATTATGGTATAACTATTATTAGTAACTGGGACATATTTAGTAGGTATAAAATTATGACATCTCTTCGGAAAAAAGATGCTAAAAAAATTAACTTTTCAAAAAAAGTAAAGGATAGAATTTATAAATCCTATACTAAGGTAAAAGATTTGATTTTTCGCCCTGAAATTGAAGTTAAGGGAAAGGAACCATCAAAATCATATTCATTTGACAAAAAGTTTTTTCCTCTGTATACCCTTTTTTTATTATATTCCTTTGTCTTGATTTGGGGGATTAATAGTCCAAATAATATAGTTATACGATATTTAACTTTTGGAAATACCTTTGCTTTCTCATTATCAATAGTTTTTCTTATACTTTCACTTTCAATATTATATAGCAATAATAAGATGAGGGTATTTATGTTTGAGAAATATACGTATATTAAACAACCAATTCTCTATATAAGTGTTGTTGCTCTCTATTATTTTTTATTGGATAATGTATTTCCACATATAAATTATGTTAACTTTCTATTAGGATTGTCCTTAATATGGATAGTTTTGTTAAGTTCTAGGTATTATATTTATTCTCGAAAATTTGCTACTAAAATAGAAGCCCGATTTATTTCCAAATATTCAATAATTAGATATGGGATAGCATTAATTGTTCCTCTATTTATATTAGCAATTCTTACAACAGTCGGAGTCGCATATCGAACACTTCTAGTATTTATATCACTTATATTTTTTGCTCCGTTAGCTCCTATTCAAGCCGTACAATTATACAATCTTGAAATGAGATTAATAATGCCCGCGATTTATTTTAGCTTAGTTATGACCTTTGTGTTTATTATTTTTGAATTTGTATCAACAAGACGTAGAGCAAAAACAAAACGAGTCGGTACATTTGATAATTTTACCTTTTCTCTAATTGTGTTTTTTATTTTCTTTTTTCAAATATTTCAGATTTCGATATATTTATTACTACGCCCTGAGTTTATTGATGCTATCAAAGCTACAGTTGGGACTGGTAGTGCAACAGTATCCTATGTGTTTTTATTTGAATTTATTTTTTCTTCAATAATTTTATATCGTATTATATTAAAGCTAGGTAGATCTTATGGTTGGAGAGTTTTATTTTTCAAAAAAGATGGACTTATTTTGTTTTTCTTAGGATGTGTTTTAGCGCAAACTCTTTCAAGATATTCTCTTGCCAATCAAGTTTCTAATCAAGATATAACAATTGTTGGACAATTTCTTTTATCGGATAAATTCTTAATATCAATAATTATGATTGTCTTCCTCGGAATAACCTTATTGATATATTATATTAAACCTCATGAAACATCAATGTTTATGAGATTACAAAAAGAAACTGTGAATGAAGAAGAAAAATCGATGGATATAATTCACAAGTTAATGCAGAGTGAATTTATTAGAAGGGGAGAATCTTATCCCCTCGAAATTTTAGAGAGGGAGATGATTAAATCCACGAAATTATCAAAATCTGTAATTTATTCCTTAATACATAGAAAAATATCATGATCAAACATCGGGAGAAAAAAATATAGGAAGTATTCAGGAATTTTCTCTAAAACACGATGAATTGCCAGAAAATTTAAAAAATCAGATAATAGATATAATAAAGGAAGAATATAAATATCGGGTTGAAAATGTTGATGAATATCCAGAGATCACATTTCCTATTTCTCAGATATCTGCCAAAATCCAACTTAATACCAAGATTTCTGTTGGTGAGCTTTATCCAATTTTAGAAAATATAAATGATCCAGATATTTATTTAGCAGAAAACACCGATGAACCTGAAGATAAAAAGATTGACGTAATTCCATTTGCTGATGATGAATTAAATTATTTACTCCTTAATTTTCGGCCAAATGAGTACAAGAGAGTTCAGTTGCTTGCTATGAAAAATTTTCAAGATAAATTGAAAAAAAGAAATTATCGTTTAATTATATCTAATCTTGGAAAAAATATGTCTAAAGAAAATGAAGTTCAAAAATTCTGGAGTAATCTTCTTTCATATATGTATGATAACTATAAAGATTTTAGAAAATATTTTGAAAGGCCAAAAGATTATTCTAAAATCAAAGAAATTATCAAATTAGTTGCTAAAGGAAAAATTTAGACCAAATCAACTACTTTGAAAATTTTGCGTATGTTTTTTATTTTCTTTTGAGTATATAAAAATTTACTTCCATTGATATGAACAAATTTTTCTATGGTAAAATAAAACTTCAATGAACTATTTTACAAACTAATTGCTATATTTTTAGAAATATATCTAAAGAGAGAAAATGGTTTTTAATAACATTAAGAATTGGCCTGTTTGGAGTCTATTGAAACTGTCTTCCTTTCAAATTTTAGCAATGTTTCGACGAGGTCTTTTTTATACTTACCTATCGATTTATTTGCGAAATTATCTTGGCCTTTCAGTAATGGAAACTACCTTATATGCTACTTTACCAATGATTATGAATGTAATATTTCAAACTTTCGTTTGGGGGCCTTTAAGTGATAAGTATCAGCGCAGAAGGACTTTAATAATTTTAGGAGAAACTTTGGCAGGATTAGGTACTATTCTGGTTTGGTTTATACATTATAGAATTCCTAATTTGTATATTGCAGGATTCGTAATTATTTTAGGATTATCTTGTATTGAAATATTTTGGTCCTCCAGCAATGTAGGTTGGAGTGCATTAATTTCAGATTTATATGCTCCAAAAAGAAGAAGCTCTATTATGGGAATACTCACTAGTCTGGGAGGAGCTGGACGGTTTATTGGGATTTTAATAGGGGGTTTATTATATGAACAAGGATTAGGATTCAGATTAGGATGGTTATTTTTTATTGCTTCTATTGTAATGTTTATTTCAACAATTCCAATATTCTTTTTGCCAGAAGGAGGATTTAAGTTAGAAAAAGAAAAGATTGAAGAAAATAATTCAGATGTTACTCTCTATGAAAAGAATAATAAAAGAAATCAAAACGTCTTAATTTTTATTATATTCATCATAGCGTTAGCTTTTATTAATTTTGGCAGAAATAGTATTTCTGTAATATATTCGCAATATCTTACTTTAGGTTCTGGTTTTAATGTTAATAGTATTTTGTTATCTTTCATCGCAAATACTAGATCTATAGCAACTATATTAATTGGATTCAGTGCGGGAGCTTTAAGTAAAAAGATGGGTTATGGTGTCACTCTTATTTTGGGAACCTTTAGTTCTATTATTGCTATTTTAATCACCGCTTTAACTCCAAGTCTATCCTTTATGTTTGTAGGGAGCTTTTTGATTGGTGTGGGAGATGTTATTATTTCTGCATCAATTTCCTTTTAAATTCCGTAATATACGTTATCCTATCGCGATTCAATTAATTTTAAAATTTTCAAAAGGTATATTTAAGGGGAGATTAAATGGAGAATAACAAAATAAATGCAGATTTTAGTAAACAAACACATCGTAGAATGATGATGATTGACTTTTTAAAAAGGAAAATTTTTAATTATAAAAAATAAAGTGAAAATATAATCATAGTTAAGTAACATCTTCATAATTTATCTTAATTTTAACCGATTTTAGATTTCTAATTTATAGATTTTAAAGAATTTCCTTTTAAATTCCAATAAATAAGTTATAATATCGCGATTCAATTAATTTTAAGATTTTTAAAAAGGATATATAAGGAGAGATTAAATGGAAAACTCAAAACCAAAGATATCAATTATAGGATTAGGAAATGTAGGTTCTCGTTTTGCTTATGCTGCCATAATTAAGGGCTTGGCAAGAACCATAGTTACCGTAGATATTCATAAGGAAAGAATGGAAGGTGATGTACTTGATCTATCCCATACTGCTCCATTCACAGAAAAAGTTGATATAATTGCCGGGGATTATCCAGATATTGTTAATTCTGATATTGTTGTGATAACTGCAGGTAAAAATCAAGAACCAGGTCAAACTAGATTAGATGTTGCTAAAGGAAATGTGGAATTATTTAAAAAGATCATTCCAAAGATCAACAAATATGCACCTTCTGCTATTTATTTGGTTGTATCAAATCCAGTAGATATTCTTTCATATGCAACATATAAAATTTCAGGAAAGGATTACCACAAAATAATTGGTTCTGGGACAACTTTAGATACAGCTAGATTAAGATATGTTTTAGCTGAACATTGTGATCTAGATCCTAAAAACATACATGCATATATACTTGCTGAACATGGTGATACAGAAGTCCCTATTTGGAGTAGAACACTTATCGGGGGACTATTGTTTATTGATTATTGTGAACAATGCCATAAACTGAATGAATGCAGACGGGAAGAAGAATTAAATGAATTATTTGAAAAGGTTCGTGATTCTGCATATAAAATTATTGAGAAAAAAGGGGAAACCTCTTATGGCATAGGACTTTCACTTGTTAGGATATGCCAATCAATATTAAACGATGAAAATCATATATTACCAGTATCTACATATATTGAGGATTTTTTGGGTATTAAAGATGTGTATTTCAGCTTACCTGTGATTCTTAATAAAAATGGAGTAAGAGAATTTCTCAAATTAAAGGTTAATGATGAGGAAAAAAGTAAGTTAAGAGAATCTGCAAAAAGACTTAAAAAAGTAATCTCAAACACAGGTTTAGACAAAATATAATTTTAACTTCTATTTTTAAAAATCTTTTATTATATTTATTTTGTAATTTTTCAAATAATAACAGTTGGATTTTGAAAAAAATTAATATACTACTATTCAAAAAAGAGAAATTAAAGTTAAAAA
>JARRLT010000306.1:0-4397 GCA_037386725.1 Promethearchaeota archaeon | reverse complement strand
AAAAAAGAAATCTGTATGTTGTAAATCATAATGAGCAAAATATTGAAAATCCTGCTTATTTATATATTATCAATCTAATCGGATTTTTTGGACTTGAGTTTGATACAATAAAATCATCTGATATAGGTATAAATTATTTTCTTTTTAGGGAATTATTTGAAGATGATTTTAATCAATTTCCGGACATTTTTTATTATAAAAACCAATATTGGGGGGATCTAAATATTCCGATACATGCGGAGGATGGTTATTCTCTCTTAAAAACAAGAGAAGAAAATTCAAATGCTATTAATTTTCATTATCCCAAAGATGAATCAATAATTTTAATTGAATGGGGTTTATCAAAAAAACCAATTAAAGGAAATATGGTAAATGCTTTAAGCTCCCAATTAATAATTCCCGATCAAAATAATCCTCTTTTTCATGATTTAAAACCATTTGATATTACGGTTTGTAATAAAGATCCAGTAAAAATTGAAGGAGATTTTATTAAAAGTGTTAATATAATTGCCAAAGTATCTTTTAAAATTGCAATTTCACTGATAGAGCAAGAAATAACTTTTATTGAAGGTTATTATCCTTTTTCTCTTGTAAGATCTGTTATTAAAAAACAATTAAATCCTTTTGAGGCTTATGATATTGCAGTAAAAAATCCTAATAAAGATTTTATCCCAAATTATGATGATTTTTTAAACGAATTCCAAGAATTTCTTTATCAATTTATTAATAAAGAAGATTTAGGTGATATTGTTAAAATTCTGGCGGAGAAAGGTATTGATGCTGTTAAAAGGATTGATATTAAGTATGGGATACCGATAAGGATGATGTTAGCTTCAAGAGTCCCATATAATGAGATAATTGGCAAACTTGGATCTCCTTTTATTGCAGAATATAAATTGGATGGTGAAAGGCTACAAATTCATAAAAATGGAGATAATGTTAATCAATTACAATTTAAACAGATAAAAAATATTGTAGATAAGCTAAATTTAACTTTAAACTTGGTTGATTGAATTTATAAATTAACGATTCCTCATATTTAGCTAAACTCAAATAAAATATTCAATTTATTCTTTTTCTAAAAATCTAATTATTTAGTTTAAAAATATCCTTAATTTTTCAAAAATAGAAGTATCTCGTGAATTATAAACCGGTTGAAAATAAAGTTAAACAGAAGAAGATTTGATAATAATAATTATTAAAATTGAAAGATTAATATAAATATTAATTTAATCTATTTGTTTGATTTTTATGAAATTAGAAGATTTCCATCATCCAAGCAAAGATATAATGGAAAGTGAAGGGAGAATCCTTCGAGGAAAAACAATTTGCATCTGCTTAACGGGGAGTGTAGCTGTTATAACTGCTCCAATCGTTGCAAGACAATTAATGAGATTAGGCGCGGAAGTATTTGCCGTTATGAGTAAAGCAGCTACCCAACTCATTAATCCAAGCTTGATGCATTGGGCAACTGGAAATCCGACAATAGAAAAACTCACAGGAGCTGTCGAACATGTATACTTAGCAGGTGAAAGACCTCGAGCTTTAGGGAGAGCCGATCTCATTCTTGTTTGTCCAGCAACAGCAAATACTCTCTCAAAAATCGCGAATGGGATTGATGATACACCTGTTACCACAGTCGTTACAACTGCATTTGGATCTTCTCTACCAATTATTTGCGTTCCTGCAATGCATGAATCCATGTTTAAACACCCAATTCTCAATGAAAACATCAAAAAATTACAGAAATTTGGGGTTGAAGTTTTAGGTCCTAGAATTTCAGAGGGTAAAGCTAAAATAGCTAAAATAGATGATATTATTGATAGAGTAATTGATCTTTTAGTCCCGAAAAAAGATTTGGAAGGATTAAAGATTCTTGTTACCGCAGGTCCAACACGTGAACCTATAGATCATGTGAGATATGTCTCAAATAAATCTTCTGGAAGGCAAGGTATCGAAATCGCTAAAGAATGTGCAGCAAGAGGCGCTAAAGTACTTTTAATAAATGGAAAAAGTCTAGTGGAACCCCCTCATTACTTGAAAGTAAAAGATGTTACAACAACAGAAGATTTTATAAAAACTGTTACGAAGGAACTTACTGAAAATTATTATGATATGTTTATATGTGCTGCAGCGATAAGTGATTATTCACCAGTTCAATGCATTGAGGGAAAAATATCTTCTGATAATGTAAAAGAATTGCAGGTAAATATGGCCTTAACTCCAAAAATTATTGATGAGGCAAGAAAAGTGAATAAGGATGTTTTTTTAGTAGCCTTTAAAGCGGAAAGTGATGTATCAAAAACGGAGTTAATTGACAGAGCTTATAATCGATTAAAAAAATCAAGTGCTGATTTAATAGTAGCAAATGATATAGGAAGAGAAGATGTTGGATTTGAAAGTTTTCAGAATGAAGTATTTATTATAAATAAAGAAAAACATATTACTCACGTCCCAAAACATTCAAAACGGTTTATCGCTTCAAGAATATTAGATAAAGCATTAGAAAATTATAGAGTAACTAAAATGTAAATTTTTCCTATTTAAATATTCTTTTTTCGTACTCTCCTTATAAATTTTATGAATAAGGAAAAAATTTAAATAAGAGTTCGATTTTAATAGAGAATGGAAGACTTTCTTCATTTGTTAAAGAGAGTTGACTATATTGTAATGTATGAGATTAAAACATATATATTATTATATTGATCTTTGATACACCATAAATATATAAGTATAAAAAGATAAACAAAATAGATTTTATAACATTTGAAAATTCGGAAGTGCCTAAAATTACTACTGAAGATGAAGGACGTATAAAACAGGGAACAATTGCCCAATTTATGAGAAAACGAACCCAATTAGTGGGATTTGAATTTGGGTATTGGAAACATGTGCAATATTGTGCAGAATTTCTTGATAATGCGTTAGATGCTATCGAAACCTTTCAATGGAACGAATTGAAAGATGAAGATTCAAAATTAAAATTCACTTTAGACAAAGAATTATTTTTGGAAAATTTAACAGTACTCCAAAAAGAAAAGGAAGAAGAAATATCTCATCCATTAAATGATGAGGCAAAAAAAGCATTACTTGATGAGTTAAAGCCAACAAAATCAGAGGTAAAAAAAGAAGAAGAAATTTCAAAACCTGATGATGAGGTTGCAAAGGAAGAAATTGAAATTGAATTAGAAGTTAGGAAAATAATTAATGATTTAGAAAGTCTTATAAAACCAGTAGAGCATGCTGAGATAATCGATAAAGAACCACTTGTTTTAATTAGATTAACTGAAACAGAAGCGCATTCAGTTTTAACGGGGGAATTAGATGCTAAAAATGTAATGAGTTACAAATTTGAAGTTTTTGATAATGGTCTTGGGATGTCAAAGACAGACCTTAAGAAATATGGAAAATATTTAGCTTCTTCGAAAAGCATGGAATTAAAGCAAACGAGGGGCAGTCAAGGATTTGGAGCTCCAAGTGCATTTAGTGATGCTCAAAATACAACAGGAAAACCAATTGTGTCTATTTCTAAAATAAAAATGAAAAAAATATGTTATTCATCCAACAGATATAGACAGCCCTTTTTTACATGGCACATATATAAAATTGCACTATCTTAATACAAAATATGTAAGAGGATATGCAGATACATATGTGAAAGAAACGGCTTTAATGAATCCTCATGTAACTATAATTTATATCGATCCTTACGGGGAGGAGTTTATTTTTCCTCGAAAGGTTTCTAATTTTCCAGATGAGCCAAAATACGCAAAACCACACCCTTCTTCAACTAATATAGGAGATCTCCAAGATTTATTATCAAAATCAGAGCATCTTTCTTTAACATCATTTCTTCAAGATAATTTCGTAAGAATGAGTTACAATACAGCAAAGGATGTAGTCGATCTTGCCGAGAGAGATTTACAAGACAAATTAAATTTTTTAATATTAGAAAATGGATATATTAACAAAGTAGAAAAAAAGAAAGAAGCTATCTATTTTATTCGCTATGAAAAACGAGTTTATGGGCGTTCAGATCGTCCAAGAGATAAGTTGATCGTCTATAAAGTTGATCGAGACGATCTTAAAGAAAAATATTGGAAATCAATTACTGATTATGATGAATACAATAAGGAATTAATTAATTTGCAAGAAGATCCATTAGATCCGGGCGGCTATTTTATTAGCAATGGAACTGAGAGAGTATTAATTACCGTTGAAGATCTAGCTCCAAATAGAGTTTTAGTTGAGACAACCAGAAAATATGGAAATGCTGTTGAAGTTGCTAAAGTATTTTCACAAAGAGAAGGATATCGTGCATTAACAGTTGTTGAAAAGAAAAAAGATGGAATGTTAATGGTATCATTACCAACAACATATGGTCAGATTCCTTTAAT
>JARRLT010000305.1:0-4362 GCA_037386725.1 Promethearchaeota archaeon | reverse complement strand
GAAAATTCAATAAGGTATTTTTAACTCCTTCTTTTTTCCCCTAATTCTTCTTATCTAATAATTGCAGATTATTAATATGGTTAAATAAAATTCGAAGGAAATTAAGAATATAAATTATCTAAATTATAATATATCAATTGTTTGAATAACTTTTTAAAATACAATTAATAATAAACATAATAATAGTAGATCTATTCACAATATAGTTCTAAATCATAGAAAGTTTACTAATATGTCATATGTTTTTGTATCACATGATCTGAAGCGCAAGATACTTGAAATATCGTCTCTAATCAGAGTTATTAATAATTATTATTTTAAAAAGTTAAAAACTCAAGAAAAAATTAAACCTTTATTATTAAAAAAATTTAAAGATGGGTTAGATTCTATCAAGGAACGGCAAGATTGGTTGTTCTCCGTTCCAAATGTTTTAAGTACACTCAGTGATGATTTACTTAGTAAGAATGATTCCTTTCGATTTCCTGATAGTATCCTTCTATTTGAATCGTGGATGAATTTAGGATTAGATGCTTTATATCCTCAATTTGTTTTACACTTTAAATTTCCCGGTTATTTAAAAAAGGAAAAAACCCGTCATATTTTCCAATTTATTTTTTCTACCTCTCGTGGTTTTGGATTTCCTATTTATTTTGCACCAGAATTTTATGGTTATAATACTAGATATCTGAAATATTTAGAACCAATTTTTGAATGGTGTTATGGAGTGTGCCATATGGCAAATCAAGCTACCTTTCTCGTTGATAACAGATTAAATTTAAAACGCCATCATCCTGGAGAGTTTGAATCAGTTATCCTTTCAGAATTCGAAAATCATATGTATAAATCGATAGATACTTTATTTCACGGCTATTTTACAAATGAACCAAAAAAATTGGGAAATTATAAAAATTTCAACGATGCGTTAAAAAATCTATTATTTGTTTATAGTATTGGAGATCATGCCATAAGTTTAAATAAAAATCCCAATAACTATAAAAAAGCTATAAATTTTCTCTCAAATAAAGAAATAAAAGAAACTTATGATGTCAATTTCTATTCCTATGTTGAAAAATTATTACAAGTAGAACACCTGCTTATCCAAAAGATCGCCTATTATAAAAAGGAAAGAAAAAAGTTAATTAGGGAAATGAGTTTATCTAAGAGAATTATGTTCTACTTCTCTCAATCAAAAAGATTAACAAAATCTAATAAAAACTTATCTAAACAATTTTCTGAAATTGATAAATATAGTCATTACGAGCGAATTTTAGAAAAGATTATCCAACTTTTTTGGACTACACCTTTATATTCTCACACCATTCATGATCCCAATATTATTAATGTTGAAGAATTCCAAAAACTTACAGGTTTGGAACTGACCGTAGAAACTTTTAATAAAGAATCTGCAGATTCGATCATAATGAATTATATTCATCAATATACACGAACATTTGGCTTCAAGTTTGAAGATAAGGAAGTTATTGATCAAAGATTAGAAAAACAAGTTGAAAAGTTAAAAGAGAAAAATAATGGCAAAAATTCAAGAATTAATTCCAATTATCTCAATTTACGAATTATTTAATAGACCCCTTTCTAAATCTGTATATCCAGAATCTATTCCACAAACTAAGCGCTTAGGAGCATATTTAGCTAAATTTTTAACTTCACGATATAATATCATCGGATTAAATCTAATTCGACTTTTTAATAGACTTGCTTATAAAAATTGGATTTATTTTATCCAAAGAAATAATCTAAATTTAAAAACCTTCTTTAGGAGCTGTTTAAATCTTCCTATATGGAAACATATACCTAAAAATGTGAAAGAATTAATTCTTTCTAATCTCTAATAAAATAAAGATTATATATCATTAAAAGAAAAGCGAGAAGGGATAAAATAATTTTAATAATATCGATTTAAAATTCTAAAAATCCAGGATCATCAAATACTTCATCGATGTCCTTCTCTTTTCGAATATCTGATTCATCATGTTCCGAAAACAAGGATTCTTCATCTGTTTTAATTCCTTGTTCTAATTCTTCTGTTTGCAGATTGAGAAGTGCATCTTTTTCTAACCTCTTAAATTTTTCTCCCCTTGCTTTCCATTCATTTACTTCATCCATGTCTACTTCGTCTTCATCTAATAAATCTGCAGCTTTTACCTTTGATAAATCTGAGAGAATTGAATAGGCAAAAGCAAGTTCACCCCATTCATTTTTCTCTTTTAACTTTTCAACTTGTTTTTCTAATCTTTGAAGTTCTTGATCTGCATAATATACATCAATAAAATCTCCAAAAGCATCAACCGGTTCTGATATTGAATTAACTAGTACCTCCTTTTCTAAGGAACAATTTCCGCATTTAACAGTAGCGATAGCAGACTTCCTTATATTTTCTACCTTAACACTTTTCTCTCCGCACTGGGGACATGTAAAAATTTTTGGCAATTTTTTTACCCGCCTATACGTTTGCTGCTTTCTTTTTCTTCGTCCCATAACTTAAATCAACTCTTCTAATTTAATTTGCTTAATATAATTAAGATTATAAAGAAAAAAACTTAATCACTAAAGATATAAGAAGCAATCCTAAAAAATTTTTCCTAAATTTTTCAAAATATAATTGCACAAAATTTTTTAGAAATGGTATATTACCTATCTTGCTCTTTTTAACTGACCAATCATAAATTATAAGTAGTGGATAATAGGTATGGAACATAATAGGTTAAATTTAGAAATTGACCGAAATTTGATCAATCGAACTTTAGATGACATCAATATGAGATATGTGGTGTTGTACTTATATATTATTCGAAATGATTTATTTCATGATTTGATGGATGATCAAATTGTCGATTCTTATCAGAGAATATTAATCTTAGATGACATCTATAAGGGGAATTTACTTTCTTTTTGGGAAGAAAATTTTATAGAAATTGCTATTGATCTTGGATTAATTAAAAATATTCGATCAATCAGGGAATTCCAACAAAAAGACGAAGATTTTATTATCCGGCTGGGAGAAGAAACTGTAACAATAGAAGGAAATACTATTTCTGTTCCTGCAGATACTCTCTTTGCTATGATTCGGAAAAAATTTAAATTTTTGACCCGGAGAAATTTTAATGATACTCTTACGCGATTGAAAAGTGTAAGATGTGAGCAAACTGGTGTTATTCATCCATTTATTTATCCAATCGGGGAAAAAGATTATACAATAGCAGATGATTTATATTACATTCTTGATCAATTTGGAAATCCATACCAAGCAATTAAAATTGAAACTACTATTGAGGGATTTTATCAAAGATTTAATGAAATTTATACTAAATTAGATGACTTTTTGGAGATTTATGACCCCGTACTGAATAATAAATCAACAATAATCAAGATTGATCTTGCTCTTGAAGAAAATAAGGAATTGATAGAGTATCTTAAAGAAGAAGGAGTTAATTTATCTGAAAAATTTACGCTTAAAGGTATAGATAGACAAAATGAAAATTTCCAGAATTGGTATTCAGTATTAATGGAGCTAGTACAATTTCGGTACCAGATGAAAAGAATTGAGAAAGAGTTGGATGCTATAAGAAAATTTTATTCTGGAAAAAATCGAAAAAATCATTATTTAGAATTTATTGAAAAAGTTTCTTTTAATGAGAATAATATTGTAAATAATATTCAAGATTCTTTAATTTCACTTCGTCAAAAAATAGTAGAAATAAAGGAAAAAATGTTTGATCTGTCTAAGAAAAAAGTTAAACTCTTAAATTTAGATTTTGAAAGATATAAAATAATGAATGAATAAATTGTGATTAGAAATGAAATGCCCATCATGTGAAATAGAAATGGAACCTCTTGTTGAGGGTATTTATCAATGTCCTCAATGTCGAAAAATTATTAAAGAAACAGTTGAAGTAGAAAAGGAGAAAAAGGAAGATATTATAGAAGAGGGTGGATTTCAAGATGGAGATTATTTTCACAAAAAGGCGGGTTTAAATCAAAAATATGAAATTTGTGAAAAAGGAATTACGATTGATAAGACACCAAATCGTTGGTTAGCGGTTTTAATATGTCATAGTGCATATTTAAGTAGTGAAAGATACATTAGAATCTCATTTTGGAAAAAGTCATTTTATCGGCATGCGGGTATGATAAAGATTTATGATAAAGAAGTATTAAGTAATTTAATTAAAGCATTAGAGAAAATAGATAATGACTTTGATGAATTCTGGACTTTCCAAGGAAGATATCATGAAACCAAAGAAAAAACTGAAGAACAAAAGGAAAGGGAAAGAAAACTCGATTTAATTAAAGCAAGAATTATAGAAAATAGAACTTGTCCCAAATGCCAGAAAAAGATGATTA
>JARRLT010000304.1:0-10717 GCA_037386725.1 Promethearchaeota archaeon | reverse complement strand
GATTTAAAAATGCCGGATTTTATTGTAACCCCCTGGGAAGTTAGTGGTGAAATAGATTACGATCTCTTAATAAAAGAGTTTGGAATAGAACCTATTGATGAGAAACTTTTATTCTTTATGAAGGAAATTACTCAAGACATTCACCCTTTTTTGAGAAGAAAAATATTCTTTATTCTCTTTGGAAGTATAAATCCTAAATAAAACAAAAAGGCGCTAAGAATCTCCAGAGTCCTCATTATTGGTAATGTTATGAAGTTAATAGATGTTAAAGCATCAAATCCAACCCCAATTACAAATATAACAAAAGCAAGTATTAAGAATTTACCTTTCAACTTTACTTCGGGATTATCCGATTTAAAGGATTGTTTTCCGAATAATATCCCAGTGCCTAATTCAATAACGAGAACAATTAAAGAATATACTACGATAAATCCTGTATATTTTACATCTGTAATACCAATAGTAGTACCGATTTGATTTGGTGCATAAATAAGTAGGACAAAGAAAACTATATAGAAAATGACTCCAAAGATTAAAAATATTGTTTGTATAAGTTTCTGATGATTTTCATAAATCAGATCTGTAAATGCAGTTATCCAAAGAAATAAGGCAATCGGAATAAATATATTTCCTATAATAAAATAAATAGATTCAGGTAAAGCATTTTTTGTAAATAAAGCATAAATAAAAGAAATTGCTCCAGGATACCAAGGAGAAGTTAGGAAGATCCAAGTGAAACCTACGAATAGATATATTCGATTTTTTAATTCAAAATACCGTGATACAATTTTAATTCCTAAGGTAATTGAAATCGAGCAGAGTGTTAGTAATGTAATTCCATTAATAATTTCTAAAAGTAAGGAAACCATTTTTAACCATCTTATACCAAATTATAATTAAAGTTTATAATTTTCCTAATTAAATATATATTATTTCTAAGGTAGTACTGATATAAAAATTCACTTAATAATAGAGAAAGGTACAATATAAAATAATGAATGGTATTTTGAGGAATTTATTATGAAAATAGGGGGAATCATAGACATTTCAACTAAAGATATTCCTGGAAAAGCATCGATGGTAATCTTTACTATGGGCTGCAATTTCAGATGTAATTTTTGTCATAATAAACATTTATTAAAGTTAGAGAATGGTAAGGATATCTCAATTGAAAAATTGTTGAATATAATTAAATCTAATCAATTAGTAAATTCAATAAGTATATCTGGTGGAGAACCAACCTTACAAAAAGATTTAATTATATTATTACGGAGGATCAAGGAAATAAAGGAAAATGAGACCCGAAAATATATTAGCATAGATACCAATGGATCAAATCCAGAATATCTCAAAAATCTTATTCCTTATTTAGATCGCGTAGCATTAGATATTAAGGCTCCTCTTCATCAAACACTTTATGAAAAAATAACTCAATCTAAGATTGATATTAATAAAATCAAGAAATCATATTCAATATTAAATTCCCAAAAAGATTTAGATTTTGAAATTCGAACAACTTATGTGAAGAATTTAATTCAAGATAAAGATATTCACGAGATTATTAACTTCCTTATTAACAATGATTTTAAAGATACTTTTGTACTCCAACAATATCAATTCTCTGATGGAGTAGGGGTTGAATATAAAGAAAAATATCAAAAACCAGAACATTTCGAATTAATTAATATCTTAAAACCATATTCTAAAGAGAGAGAGAGTTCTCCTTTATCTTTTGATATCTTTATAAGGGATGATGTAGTTGGATATTTAAGGTTAGAAGATGTTTTGAAAATGATAATTTAGGTTTAATATATAATGAACGAAGACTTACTAAAGCAAATAGAAAGATGTAAAGATTGTTTAGTGTGTAATGAAGTTTGCGACACTTATATAGTTTCAAAAGATGATTTGAAAGGTCCGAATAAGAGACTGAAAATAGCAGAAAAAATTTTTTTAAACGATTCCATCCGTGAGGAATGGAAAAAAAGTCTCTATACATGTACATTATGTGGATTATGTAATTTAAAATGTCCTCAAGATATTCAAATCTCAGAGATAATACATAGTGCAAAGAAAAAGTTAGTTGAAAAAGGAGAAGGGCCTTTAGAAGTTCATAAATCAATCTCAGAAGGAATAATAAAATATGATAACTCTGTAAATGAAGATTCAAACAAAAGATTAGATTGGTTACCTGAGGTTTATAAAACTAATGAACAATTTGAAGAGATTAACTCAAATACACTACTATTTTTAGGATGTATGTCTTCATTTAAAGTGAAAGAAAGTGCGCTTAGTGCTTATAAAATCTTGAAATCAATAAATTATGATTTTAAAATTCTTAGAAATGAACCATGTTGTGGAGAATATTTATATAGTTCAGGGCAAGTTGAAGAAGCAATAAAATATTTTTCAAAAGTAAATAAAATTTTTAGAGAGAACAATATAAAAACTCTTATTGTTACATGTGCCGGTTGTTTATATGCCTTTAAAAATGTATATCCCAAATATATTGATGATTTTAATACAAATGTGAAGCACATCACACAAATTCTTAATAAACCGGATATATATGAAACTTTAGAGTTAAAAAATAAAGATGATACTGTAATTTACCATGATGCTTGTAGAATGGGGAGAAAACTTAATAATGTGAATATTTACACTGAACCAAGGAAATTAATTGAGAAAACAGGAGCAAAATTAAAAGAGTTGGAAAAAAATCGGGAGAATTCAATGTGTTGTGGAGCAGGATCTGGAATTAGAGGGGTAGATAAAGATTTATGTATAAATATTGGTTCAAAAATTTTGGAAGAATCCCAATCTGAAGCAATTGTCTCAAGTTGTCCCTTATGTGTTTTCAAAACCTGAATAAAAAAATCTCTTATATCACAGATTATATAATCAAATGAGAATTAGATTTAGATCGAATAGATATTATATTATAATTCACAGTATAATCTTTATTTAGGTCTCTAGATAAATTCAAAACTTTCTTAACTATTTTAAAAAATACTTAAATCATTAAAGATTCTTTAGTGTTATAAATTTTAAATTTGCCAAACAGAAAAATAAATTTAGATTTGAAAATAAGGGCAAAATCTATGAGATTTTTTTATTTCTTTTCGAAAATCTTTAAACATCTTTGAATACCATATTTCCTCTAAAAAATTATCGACATGCAAAATATCAATTCCTTCATATTTTTCTTTGCTTTCTAAGTAGGAACACGGATATACTTTACCGTCGAAATTGATATACATTGTAAACAATGAACTTTCACAAGGTTGAATTACGAGTTTATATTTGTCAATGTAAGGATTATCTTTCGTTGTTTCTAAGAATTTATTTGCGAAGCATCCATCAAATCCAAATCTAATAACATAAAATAACCCATACGAAATTATTTTTTTAAAGAGAGAAAGATAACTGAATTCAATTCTTCCAAATGTGGATCTTCTCTAACGTCTTCTATCAAGGAAAGACAAGAATCGAAACTTTCTTGTGTCACAGTTTTATGAATATTAACATTATTAGAGTCCCATTTAATGAGTTGGTGGACGGCTTTGTAACATAGTTCTTTATCACCGTGAATAATATTAATAACACCGCATTTATCCGTTAAAAATTCAGCCCAATCGTCACTAACGATTTGATTCTTGATAGTGATGTTTGGAACATATTCCATCTTATTATTAGCATATATCAAAATTTTTTTGAGCGGGGAATTATCATATAGTGGAACAACACCAAGATTGATTTTAGTAACCATTTGTGGTAATTTACTTAAAATCAGTTTAAAGTTTTCTAAACTCATAAAGCCATTTCCATCAAAAATTTTAATATCTACCATTTCTGGACCGAAAGGACACATAAACGGATTATCATTTTTATTTTTTCCCCATCGTTCAAAAAATCCTGTTTTAGGATCAAAAATATAATTATAATTTTTCGATTTAACGCGCTTATACGACATTTTTGTATTTGCTAGTGTTTTACTATTCAATGCTTTATTCAATTTAAATTTTCTACTAATAAATAAGTCATTAATCTTCAATATAACTATAAATAATATCTCAGATTAGTAGGATAAATAAAGAGTTATTTATAAATATCGGTCCAAAAATTTTGAAAAAATCATAATCTGATTACTAACTCATAAAAAAATAAGAATGGGGTTAGATGTTAGTGCCTTTTAATTTATATAACTTAAGTTAGCTTGTAATATATAGGTATACGTATTTGATCGAGAAATGAATCTTTCACGAAATAAATTTAGAGGAATAAAAGTATGTTGATTTAAAAAAAGGGGTTTAACCCTAATTATTTTCTATTTATTTATTAAGGAAAAATAAATTCTTCTGTTATTTTTTCCTTTATTGGCTGTCTTGACTAATTTAATACTTTCAATTTCACCTAAATTTTTAACATGAGTACCAGCATCAGCTTGTTCATCTACATTTCCGATTTTTACAATCCTGATTTCCTTAATTTTTTCCGGTAATCCCATTGCTAATTTTGTTAGATGATCAACTTTTAATGCTTCTTCTCGCGGGATTGTGTAGGTTTTGACCTCTAAGTCCTTTTTGATTATCTCATTTACTCGAGAAATTACATCATCTAACTTTTCAGGTGAATAATTTTCCATCGAAAAATCAATTCGTGTCTTCTCCAATCCTATTTGGTTTCCTGTTATCATTGCCCCATATTTGTTATAAACTATTGCACTTATTAAATGAGCTGCAGTATGATATCTCATAAAAGTATATCTTCTGTTCCAATCTAAACTGCAATCCACAATATCTCCTTTTTTTAGACCTTCCTTATCAACCTCATGACTAATTTTGCCTTTAAACTTTCCTACATACTCAATAGAGTACCTTTGGTCGTCTTTATTAATATATCCTTTATCATAAGGTTGACCTCCTCCCTTTGGATAGAACGCAGTCTTATTCAAAATAATAAATTTACCATCATTAACCTCAATTACTTTAGCTCTCCAAGATTTTAAATAGGAATCTTGTAAGTATAAGGCTTCAATCATATGTAAAAAAAGAAAGTCTAATTTATTAAGATATTGACTCTAAGAATTCTTTAAATTCATCTGATTCATTATTCTCATCCATTGTAGAAATTTCAAAATCGACGGCATATTGATTTCGAATATTAGGTGCCAGTTGAGCCGCCATAAATTTTAAACGAACTCCAGCTTTAGAACCTTTCCAGATCCATACTTTTGAATTCCGTGGATCTAATAATAATAGAATTTTATTTGATTCAAGTAAATCTTTTATTGGTTTTTCTAAATTTTTTATTAGTATGAATTTTTCAGAATTTGAATCTAACTTAAAGATTTTGAATCTACTTGAAGAATTAACTATCATATCTTCGCAAGGATATATCTATGATTGGTTGGATCTAAACCGATTTCAAGAATCTTAAAATTGCAAAAGGTTTCATGAATTTCTTCTTTGGTAAAGAAATGATGGATTAATCCTTTTTCAGGGCCATCCAGAGGAATATAAGTTCTATTTTCTATTTCTTTTAATTTCCATTTATGTTTTCTAGAATAATTATGGAAATCAGGAATTGTTATAAATAATATGCCTCCTTTTTTCATTACCCGTTCAATCTCTTTGACCGTTTTTTTAACTAATTCAGCTTTATTATGATGAATGACTTGAATTGAAATTACTGCATCAAAAAAATTATTTTCACAATGTTAAAATCCTGCGCGATTTTATCGGCGACCATGAAACCGGCGTTATGCCGGGTGTCCTGGTAGTTTTTTCCCGGGTTGCCGAATCCGACTTCAAGCCGTTTTTCGAGCAGTGGGTACAGCGAAAAGGCGCTCCGGAATTGCTGGTGAAAGATGTATCCGTTTCGGCGAAAAAAATAAAATTTACCAGTGAAATTTATAAATTGAAGTAATTATCAATTTGAAGTAAGTACTTTTAAGTAAAAAGGAATTAATAAATTCAATTTTGAAAATTAAAATATAAAATAAATTTGGGTTTAAATAAAAAACATTATTAAACTATTCTTTTATTTCTTCTTTTGCTTCATTCATTAAGCTTTCGAGTTCCTTTTCAGAAACAAAACCTTGTAATTGCATTTTTTCCTTCATTTTAGAAAGCACTAGTGAACTAATTGACACTTCTGCCTCCTTGAAATCGAGAGATTCCATTTGATCATGGAGTTTTTCATTTTCTTCTTTTAAACTATTCAATTCGCCTTGTAACTCACTAAATTCTCTTTCTTTCACAAGAATTTTAGCTTTATGGTCTTCTTTAATTTTTGTTATTTGAGCTTCCTTATCTCTAAGCTGTTCGTCATAACTACTTCGCACTTGTTCTAATTCTCTTTCTAATTTAGTTACTTTCATCTCAGTGGATGATGTAGTAATCGATTTCAGTATTAAGATTTTCAATCTCTACATTATTTTCATTCAAATTAGTTTCCAAATCAGATATTTTTTCATTTAATTCTCGATTCATAGATTCATAGGAATTAATTTTATTTTCTTTAGTTCCGATGTTTGCTTTTTGATCCTTTACTTCTTTTTCAAGATTTTCGATTGTTTCCTCAAATTGATTAATAATATCTTGCTTTTTATCGTTTTCTTCTTTTAAATCTACAACTTGAAGTTCCAAATCATTTATCTTGTTTTTTAAATTTAAAAGATCTTTATTCGCTACTTTTGATTTCTTATCAGGCGCACGCTCGACCTTTTCCCATTCAATATTTGAAATATGATTTCACCTTTGTTTATTAGATTTTAATGTTGTTTAGGATTAAATTTTTTGAAGTTAGGAAGTATTAAAAATTTTTAGTTTTAAAATAAAAAATGGACTATAGAAAACTTTAATAAGTAAGATACTTAACAAAGCATAGTATACATATAATACTATAAAATCAATACCAAAGATTTTATACTATAATATAAAAAGAGGTAATAAAAATGATTAAACGAGTAAAAGAGTTAAGACCTGAAGCCGAGATTGCTTCCTCAAAGTTTAGAGACTTCTTAGAAAAGTTTGAATCAGAAATTAATCGTGGAATCAGTACCTTATGCGTTCTTTCTATAATTAATTCTCATGGAAAGGAAGGGATATATGGATATAAAATTCTCAAAGAACTGGAGGAAAAAACGAATGATATGCTTATTGTCGAAGAAGGTACTCTTTATCCTTTACTCAGAAAACTAGAAAAACGTGATAAATTAATTAATTCTGCCAAAAAAGTTGTAGAAGGTCGAATGCGAAAATATTACATTATGAATGAAAATGGAAGAAAAATTTATTTTCATATCTCTGGATATTATAATAAGCTTATGGAAGCAATTTCATCTTTAGTTGATATTAAAGTACATTTAAAAGAAAGATATTTTTATTGTCCTAACTGTAGTAATAAAATTGATCTTTCTAATGAAGATGTATTTTATTGCGAGATTTGTGGATATAATTTACAAGATATAAAGAAAAGGAGGTTAGAAAAATGAAAAATATGAGACAATCTATTAATGAATTTTTAGACGAAGTAAAAGAGGCTTTTCCCGAATGGCTTAAAGATAAAAAGAAGGAAGTAAAGGACATTCTTTCAGAATTAGAAGAACATATCTGGGATAAGGCCGAAGAGTTATCTGATACTGGAAATCCGACAGAGGAATCTGTGAGGATGGCAATAGCACATTTGGGTAGTCCAAAAAGTATTGCTAAAGAATACAAGCGTCGCGGCACTCCCCATGTTTATATTACAAAGGAATTGTGGCCCCTTTACAAAAAGGTTCTTATAATCCTTTTTTCAATATTGGTAGTAATTAATGTAATTACATTAATCGTTAATTTAGTGATTGGAAATTTCGGAGATGCTCTCAATTTTGGAGGATATTTCTTGGGTTACTTTGCCATATTTACTATAGTTACCATTATATTTGTAGTACTTTCAATGGAAGGATATTTCCCCGAAGACTTTAAATCTGAGAAAGAATTAAAGAAAGAAGCGAAAGCTATTGAAAAAGCTAAAAAAGAAGGAATTCCAACATCGAAAATCACAGGAAAACCGTTAAAACCATTGGTTAAACCAGTAGAGAAAATTATTGGTGGAATTTTTAGCTTTATCATAGGAATTTTATTCATCATTCAACCTATTCCTGGTTTATTTTCTCTCTTTGACCCCGAATTCCGCATTTTATTGATAATATTTGGAATTTTAATAATCATTGATGGTGGGATGACTTTAATTAGAGGGGTTATTGGAAACCAATATTTTCTAGTTCATCAAATTCTAGAAGTATTCACAATAGTATTAAAAGTGGCAGCAATTCCAGTCTTAGTAATTCTTCTCAACCGTCCAGAGATCTTTCCTATCCCATACTTGCCTTCTTGGGGTGATTCAGCTTTAATTAATATAGGGATCTCTCCAGAATATTATATTATTTATCGAACTATAGTAGCAATAGTAATCGCGGTCCTTGCTACAAAAAACTTATAAAGTATTACGTTAAATTGACTTACAAAAATGTATGATATATAGGTTTTGATAATTTATAGTTCAATTTTTATCTCAACCAGTTATAAGACATCCAGAGACGTTGTGAATTGTCTTTAAATTATCAAAACCTATATATCATACATTTTTGTAAGTCAATTTAACGTAATACTTTATAAGTTTTTTGTCAATTTGGACATAAAAGAAAAATGATAACCTATTCTTGAAATTATGAGCAATATTAAGCAAGATTTTTAGAAAGCCTTAAATGTAATAAAATTAAACTTTTTATAACAAAATCATAAAAAATTTTAACTTAACAAAAACCATAAAAACAGAAAAAAGAGGTATATTAAAAATGAGTAAAGGATGGATAGTTGGTATCATCGCTGGAATTGTAGGAATTATTGCCTTTTTCATACCCGCATATATGATAACCCTTTCAATGGAATATATGGGAAATATTATCAATCTTTTTATGACAACCTGGTATTGGGGTTTTTATATGTATTCTATCTCTGGCACTATTTCAGGGTCTGCAACTGGTATACAGATCCTTACATTTATGTTCATTGTAGGAATTGTGGGCATAATATTATCTATAATTATGATAATCCTAGGAGCTTTATCTCGAAGTGAAAGTAAAATCCCTGTTCTATGGATTATCTTTGGAATAATTTTAATAGTGCTTCCTTTAACTGAATTGATATTTGAATATTTTGGAGGACGGCACGGATCCAGGCTCACGAAAAAGTACGGTCAGCTTCCATGGTTCCGAGCGACCGTTTCCGGCGATGGCATAGCTGTGAAGAAATCCCTCGTCCCGAATTCCTTTTTATCTTTACTAAAACCTCCAATATTAGTTGTTTGATACATTAGTACAATTATGAAAACAGATGCGATTATAACACCAGTCATAAATAGAATCAAAAATAAAATAACATTTCCCGAAGGAGCGATATAAACTGAGAAAGTATCAATCAACCAATGACAGATTATAGAAGGGAGAAGACTACCTGTACCAACAGCAATATAACCAAATGCAATTCCAATAATAGACGCATATACAACTTGGGTTAGAATAAATATCGGATTAGATATCAACATTGGAATACTTAACATATGCGAGCATCCAAAGATTATTCCTCCTATTACAATGGCTCTACGCTGGCGACCCCCTTCCTTAGGGTATAATCTTAATAATACTGCCAATATAATACCTCTAGCATAAACTTCTTCCCATACACCTGGAATAAGATTATGAATAAAACCAAACCATCCCATAGATTTATCTTGTATTGGCGTTCCAAAGACATTTTCAGGGGTAAGAATTAGATTTCCAGGGATACTTGTAAGAAACAAGGATAAAAAAAGCACGAAAATAGTTGCTGTTATTCCAATAAATAACAACTTTCCGATCGGTTTATTATTTGAAAGGCGTATGACTTGAAGGAAATCCTTATATGGTTTAATTCCTTTTGGGGTTTTAAATAAAAATGGTATCAAAACCAAACAAGCAAAACCTGCAAAAATAAATTGGATAATAAATGATATAAATAGTTCAGCTAAGTAATCTAATCCAAGAGGAACTATTAAATACGTTGAAATTAACTGTGAAATAATAACCATAAATCCGAATACCAAAGTAATAAGAATAGAGGTCCAAACAGCATTCTTTGGGTTTTGAAATTTTTCGTATATTGACATAACAGTTAAAGAATCATGATCATTTAAAAAGTTTTTTTACTTGTATTCACACTATTGATTTCTATAATGTGATTAATTACTAATTTGTCGCTAAGTTGAGATAACAAAGTAAAATTACCAACATTTCTCAATTAGATTTTTATATACATCCCAATTCGATCCATCAAATATCCTATAAACCATGTAATTACAATATTTGTAATTCCTATTATAAAAACTATAAAAATTGGCAAATCTAAAGGGAAAATTGCATATGTAACTAAACTTAAGAATATTTGAATTACATAGAGGAACAAAGCATTCTTTGCTAAAACACTAAATAACTTTTCTTTATGAAAATTTGGAAATTTTACTTCTATTTTTTCATATAGATGAAATATTAGGGAGAAAATAATTGAACATATTCCCAATGAAAGAAAAATAAAAGAGCTTGTCATGTATTTTTTACTTATGGGAAAAATTAGACTAAGCATAAAGCCAATAATCACACAGAGAACACCTCCTATAAAAAAATAGTTAAATT
>JARRLT010000303.1:0-2889 GCA_037386725.1 Promethearchaeota archaeon | reverse complement strand
TCAAAAATGTGATGTTGCGTATGAGGGCCACGAATAAGATAATCAGTTTCTTGGAGGACTAAAATCTTCATTTTAAAACCAAATGGTATGTTTTAAACCAACTTCAAACTTCAAACCAATAAAAAGTGGTTTTAATTCATTTATTATTTAATATTTTAACAATTTTTCGATTCTTTTTTTAAAAGGTTCTAATTCTATTAATTTTTATTGAAAGTCATATTAATTTAAGTAAAAATGAATTTATTCTTTATTTTGAGTAAGATTTTCACGAACTTAAATTTAAAGAAATTAAATTTAAGGAAATAATAATAGAATAGGAAGATACATAATATGACGAAACACGTTTTAATTACTGGTGGTCTTGGATATATTGGAAGTGTGCTTTATGATATTTTGAAAGATGAAAATTGGCATGTAGAAATATTAGACAATCATCTTTTTAAAGAGCTTAAACCCACAAATCCTTTTATCGAAGCAGACATTAGGAATAAAGAAGAGATAAGAGAGCATATCCAGAAGTTTGATGTTATTGTGAATTTAGCGGCTATTGTAGGAGATCCTGCTTGCTTAATAGATACGAATTTAGCAATAGATATAAATTGTCAAGGGACGCGTAATGTTGCAGAATTATGTAAAGAATATGGAAAAGATATAGTCCATTTAAGTACATGTAGCATTTATGGTAGTGAACCAAATCGATTGGTAAAAGAAGAAGATGAAGGTTTCCCGATAGATTTTTATGGTCAAACAAAATATACACAAGAAAGGCTTGTTCGAGAAATATGTGAAGGACAATATTGTGTTTTACGGTTAGGAACTGCCTATGGTTTAAGTCCTCGAATGAGATATGATTTAGTAGTAAACACTTTTGCCGCCCGAGCAAAAAATCATAACGAAATTACCATATTTGGAGGCGAACAAGAAAGACCTTTTGTTCATATTAGAGATATCTCAAGAGCTATTGCCCATGTTATTAAAAATGATTTAAGAGATATTTATAATGTAAGAGGAGATAACTTGAGTCTTTTAGATTTAGGTAATATCGTGAAGGATCTTACAGGATGCAATATTAAGATTAATAGAAGTATAACTGATAAGAGAAGTTATATTGTAGAAAATTCCAAACTCACAAGCACTGGATTTGAGTATAAATATTCAATTGCGGATGCGGTGAATGAAATCATTGATTCTCCTACCTCAACAGAAACAAATAAGATAATTTATTCTAATTTAAAGTTAACAGAGAGTCTAAAAATATCAAAAACAATAGGGAAGAGAGATATTCAATTAATTGATGGAGGGATCGCTGTTGATGATCGCGGTACGTTAACATTCGCTAATGATTTCGATTTTTATGGCGTAAAAAGGTTTTATCAAGTTCAAAATTTTTCTACTTCTATAATTCGAGCATTTCATGGACACCGAAGAGAAGCTAAATACGTTTATGTAGCAAAAGGATCCGCAATTGTTGCTGCGGTAAAATTAGATGATATGAACTCACCATCAAAGGATCAGAAGGTATATAGATATGTATTATCTGATAAAAACCCAAAGGTATTGTTTATTCCCCCGCAATATGCGAATGGATTTAGGCCTTTAGAAGAAGATACACGAATTACATTCTTCTCAACGAGTTCATTAGAAGAAAGTAAAGGTGATGATTATCGCTTTCCAGCAGATTATTGGGGGGATGAAATTTGGAAAGTAGAAAATCGATAAGGAGCAGATAAAGATGCCAAATGTGTTAGTTCTTGGAGTAAGTGGAATGCTAGGATCGATGGTATTTGATTATCTCAAGAAAAATCAAGATTTAAACGTATTCGGTACAGTAAGGAATTCAAAATACAAAACTAAAAAGGTCTTCATGTTTGATGCTAATGACATTTCCCAATTAGAAAAGAAGGAAATAGAAGATTTAAACATTACCCATATTATCAATTGTATTGGGATAACTAAACCTTTTTGTAAGGATGATGACTCAAATGGAGTAAAAAGAGCAATTAGGATAAATGCAAACTTTCCTTGGGAACTAGCAAATTATGCTAAACAAAGAGGGATAAAAATACTTTCCATAGGAACGGATTGTGTTTATTCAGGAGAAAAGGGAACTTATAAAGAAGATGATCCCCATGATCCGTTAGATGTATATGGAAAATCGAAGAGTCTAGGGGAAGTTTTCGATGGTTCTACACTAATAATTAGATGTTCGATAATTGGACCAGAATTGAAAAAAGATAAAAATTTCTTATTAGAGTGGTTTTTAAATCAACCAAATGGAGGAACTATTGGAGGATTTGCTCATCATCTCTGGAATGGCGTAACTACGCTTCAATTTGCACAAATATGCGAGAAGATAATAGAGTCTAACTCCTTCGACGACTTAATGAAAATTTCATACTTACATCATTACATACCAAATAATACAGTCAATAAATATGAGCTAATGAACATCTTTGATGATGTTTTTGATAAAAATTTAGAAATCAATTATATCAATAAAGAGGACCAAATCGTCGATCGGAGTCTTACAACAAAATATAATGCCTTAGCAAAAATATCTTCAAAAACCGATTTAAATTCGGCTTTACAGGAACTTAAAGATTACATAGAGCAAAGTTCAATATATTCATTCTAATTTTTTATATATTTCATTAAAGTTTCTTAATTATTCTTATCCATTTGAAACTAAAACATATAGTATTAAATCAGATTTGAATATAGGAAAAAATTAAAGAAAATAATTAGAAATTATTTCTTATAAAAGGTCAAAGAGTTCCCAATAAGGATATTACATATTTTTTGGGAAATATTTTCTCCATAGTGAGTAACAGGTTTATTTTTTCTGGATAAAGCTAATTCTGTTGAATCTAACATTTGATTAATATCCAT
>JARRLT010000302.1:0-3297 GCA_037386725.1 Promethearchaeota archaeon | reverse complement strand
AAAATTTAGAATATTAAAGAGTTTGTAAACAATGGGACTTAATAAAGGCTACCGGAATAATACTAGAAAGATTTACCGGAAGAAAGTAAGGAAACGAGGGTTAGGTTCTGTAGAAAAGTATCTTATAGAATATGATATTGATGATACAGTTGATGTAATTGGAGATCCCTCAAAACATAAACGAGGATTACCACATCGTCGATATCATGGAAGAACGGGGATTATTACCGGGAAAAGAGGAAGATGTTTTGAAGTGCAATTAAAACTTGGAAATTCAAAATTATTCGAATTCACTATTAAAACTCAAGGTGGGACCTATATTAAAGAATTAATAAGTGGAGATGAGGGAAGAACAGAACCTTCTTTTTCAAGCATATTCAAACAAAATTTAACATGTAAACAACGTTTGTAGACAATGGGACTTAATAAAGGCTACCGGAATAATACTAGAAAGATATACCGGAAAATAGTAAGGACACGAGGGTTAGGTTCTGTAGAAAAGTATCTCATAGAATATGATATTGATGATACAGTTGATGTAATTGGGGATCCCTCAAAGCATAAACGAGGATTACCACATCGTCGATATCATGGGAGAACTGGGATTATTACTGGAAAAAGAGGAAGATGCTTTGAAGTGCAATTAAAACTGGGAAATTCAAAGAAAACAATAATATTAGGAAGAGAACACCTAAGATTAAGAGAAAAAGCTAAGTAAACTAAGTTTTTATTTTAATTTAAACTATTAAAATTCACAATTTTGCTGTGATAAATATGTCTGGTCGAAAAATAAATGAAAAGTCCGTTTCAATTCCAGAAGTTAAAGAAATTATGGAAAATGTTAAAGAACAGTTAATGGAGATTGAATCGGAAGAAGAAGAAGTAATGTCTCATTTTCAAGAAATTACATATCAGTATGTAAATAAATTTTCTAAAATGTCCACTAAAGCAGCAATTAAAATTAAAAATTTACTTGTAGATAAATATGGATTAGAAGAGATTTATGCCATTAATATCATAAACATAGATCCTAATACTGTTCCAGAATTGAGAACAATTTTGGAGAAAAGTCAAATTGGTAAATCATTAAACGAGGAACAGTTACAAGAAATTTTGTATCAAATTGAAGAGATTAAAACCTCCTAAATCCTTATTTTTTGAGAAGATCAAAACAAAGTATTAATCTTTTATAGAAGAATTTAAAAGTATATATTGATTAAAACTTTAGTGATTTATCCTTCATTTTCAATAGTTTTTATAAGTACTAAAAAAGAATTTCTGAATAATGATAATCAAATAAAATTGCATTGGTAATATATGAATAGAAGAGAAAAATACCGTTCAAGAAAAAAATCCTATGGTAGGTCGCGAAGGGAAAGAAATTCACGCGAAAAAAAGCAATTTATTAAAAGAGAACGTGAAGTGGTAATTTTAGATGTTTTACTTCATGGTCATCTTGAAGATGATAGACCTTCTTGGGTTAAAACATCTATTGCCCAAGTTTTGACATTTCCCGATTATGTCTTATACGAGGTAAAGATTAATAAAGATTCAAGTATAAGAGTTCAAGAAAAACAACTTTTTGGGGACTTCTTAAAGGATAATAAGATTTATGAAGTCTTGAAAAAGATTAATTATGATGATCTTACTAACACATCGAAAGCATTGATAGAGCCTATTATAGAGAAATCTGTAAAAGAATATGAAGAGCTATTTCTCAACTTCTTTAATAATTCTACTTCTATTACACCAAGACTTCATGCTTTAAAATTATTACCCGGAATTGGGCAGAAACATATGTGGGAAATTATAGAAGCAAGAGGAAGACAACAATTTAATACTTTTCAAGATGTAATTGATCGAACGAGTATATCTTCTCCAGAAAAACTAATAAGCCAACGCATCATTAAGGAACTTCAAAGAGAAGGAGTTAAATATTATCTCTTTAGTAAAACCAAAAAATATGAGTAATTTCTAATTTTATGAATAAAAATGATGTTAAGAATATTCTTAATCAATTAGGAATATCTCCTAAAAAGAAATGGGGTCAAAATTTCTTAGTGGATGAAAAAACGCTGCAAACCATAATGGAATTCTCTGATTTATCTTTAAATGATACTATTTTAGAAGTTGGATCTGGGTTAGGAGCACTATCAGAACAATTAATAAAGAGAGTAAAGAAAGTATATGCCTATGAAATAGATCCCAAATTATATAAATATTTAATCCAAAAATTTCAAGATAATGAAAGAATTGAGATTTTTCACAACGATATACTCAAAGTTAGTCTACCAGATCATAATAAAATTGTAGCTAATATTCCTTATTCTATCACTGGGCCAATCTTAGAAAAGTTGTTTTTTAAAATTAATCCACCTGAAGGAATTCTTGCAATTGAAAAAAATTTGGCAGATAGAATATTTTATGAGGGAAATTATGAAAATTTCTCAAGAATAACGATAAATGTTAATACTTTTATGATCCCCATAGAAAAGACAAACATTTCTCGATTTAGTTTCTTTCCCTCTCCTCGAATTGATCTTTCCTTAATCAAATTAAAACCAAGAATCAATTTAAATGATTTTTTAAAAGAAGAATCTCAAAGACAATTTTATCTTGATTTTATAACAGGAATTATGCCTTATAAGAATAAAAATATCTCAAATGCAATTATCCTATTTCTAAAAAATGTTAGGAATCTTAGTTACAACAAATCCAAAGTAAAAATAATTTTGGAAGAACTCAATTTCAAGGATGATAAGATTTTTACATTTAGTATTGATCAATTGATCGTAATTTCAAAATCTCTCTATAATTTGGTGAAATATTAAAGATATAAATTAATAAGTCTGAGAAAAGATGACAAAAGTTCTTGAACCAATTATAAAATATTATAACAAAGATATTTATTACCCTTCAGATGACAGCTATTTAATTCTTGATTATTTCAAAGAGAAAGTCGTAGATAATAAGATATATAAAAAATTAAAGCAAAATGTAAATTATATATTGGATATGGGTACAGGTTTGGGATTATTTGCAATTTTTTTCGCTATGTTTGCGCGTTCAGATAAATTTTTTAATCCGAAAATCTATGCCTGTGATATTTTAGAAAAAGCGTTGATATATGCTCAGAAAAATGCAACCTTTAATCAAGTTGAACATGATATTTTGTTCGTTCTTTCCGACTTATTCAAAAATTTTTCAAGTGACTTAAAAGGAAAATTTGATATAATAATCTTCAATCCGGCGGTAAATGAGCCTGTGTTCTTTTTGAATACCCCCGAAACTCACCGT
>JARRLT010000301.1:0-8684 GCA_037386725.1 Promethearchaeota archaeon | reverse complement strand
CTTAAGCCATTCATTATTCTTAAAATAAATCATTGCTTTGATATAAATGATATATATGCTTCTTATTGGATCAATTTGATTTGAAATTACTTTTTCATAAAAATCATCCAAAAGTTCTACTATTTCTACTGGAAAATCATATAATAATTCTCTGCTGAAGTAAATTTTTTCTAAAAGCATATTTAGAGATTTCTTCTCAGTAATTTTTATTATTCTCATAATCTTCATAAATAATTTTATTCCAAATTTTAATGTATAATTCCTATAATCTTCAAACAATTCATGGTTTAACACTTCAATTATTAAAGCCATAAAATATATCGAATCTTTATCCAATTTCTTAAAATTGAGGAACTCCTTCAGGGCTCTAATTATAACTTCCACTTCCACTTCATTTCCTTCTTTAAATTCAAACAGTAGTCTACTTAATATCCAACACTTAAAATAATTGTCATTCCATTTTAATTCAGGATTATTTCTCAACGCCTGTAATTCCTTAGATCTATAACATTTCAACAGAAAAGTTAGATATCTTTCTTCAAGGTTTATAATCCAATTGGTTCTATTCAATTCTTTATATTTTTGGAATTTTTGCTTACGATAATCTTCAAGAAGGGGAAGAAATTCTCTTAGTTTATTTGCCTTATAGGCAATTTCTCCAAAAGTTTCTAAATCATATCTATCGATTTCTGGCTTTAATGACTTAAAAATATAATATTTTGTCCGTGGATATTTGTAATGCTTTGAAATTAATAATACATCTAAAAAATTAGAGATACTCCTGTTTTCGACCATAAAACGTGATATAAAATCAAATAATTCCTTATCAGCATTAGGCTTTTTTTCAATAAATTCTAGAACCGCTATTAACTGATTAATTTCTGTTTGTTTTTGATCATTTATACGTTTTATAAAATCTAATGCCCATTTGAAAGGAAACCAATTTAAATTTTCTTTCAAATAATTAAAAACTTGTGATTCTATGCCATAGATTTTATTTTCCTTAAATTCTATTCTCAATATTTTTTTAAAAAGGTCTTTAATATCATCTATAAAAGAAATTCCCATCTTAAATCTAAGAGAATAGAGTTTTAATAATAAAGGAATAAGGGAACCTGGAAATAATCTACATAAATCATCAGTTTCTTTATTAAATCTCTTAAAATCATTTTTATAATACAAATAGATTAATCCTAAAAGGGTTGAAATAATGGGATATGAATTTACAATATTTTCCTTTTTTACAATTTTGTACATCTCGTTAATATAACCGTTGATTGCATAAGAATTGGCTAAGACTATTTCTAAATACTCACGATCTTTTCCCAAAATATCCTTAGTTTGATTTTGAAGGTCTTCAAATAAATCTTCTTCTTTATTGATACTTATTTTAATTAGTAAACTTACATTTCCTATTGATCTCTTAATATTGGTTTTGAAAATTAGATCCTTTAGAAAATTTTTCTTCTTAAGTATGTTTTTAATCTTTTCAAGTCCTTTATTAATTCTATTATGATAAAATTTTTCATTTTTAAGGTTAATATCTTCTGGAAAGGGTTCAATTAGAAGATAATTCCTTTTTGCTTTAAATCTCACATCAGATTGTAAAGCTTCTAAGTTATCTTCATAATATTTTTTCGCTTTTACTAAATTAAATAACTTCAAATGACATTCAGCTAAGTAGAAAATATTTTTGTTAAAGGATGTAAAAAACCACATCTCAGATTTTAAAATATTAGAATCTGATTTTGATAATTTTGAGATTAAATTAAGACATTTATTATATTTTTTATTTTCAAATAAATAATCTATTAGAGATTGACGAATATCAGAAGAATTTTTTTGAACATTAACGTAATTAGAATCTTTATTTTTGTTTTTATCCATTTTTCCTGTTAAATCCAATATTTTATAGACTACTTCATCGGTATTCCTACTTATCTTACTATAACATTTAATTAAGTCTTTCCCAATAAGTTTTGCACTTATTCTGAAATCCTCCACAGAATATGGATTTAAAAGAAACTCCTCCATCATTAATGAGGCTTCATAATACTTTCCCGCTTTCATAAAAAATCTAAAGATACTATAATCATTGGTTTTGAGTATAAAAGATAACGGAAGGGAAAAGGGAGTATATGGATAATGAACTCTCTCTTTAGATTCTTTAAGAAACATCACAAGGTTAAATGCTTTTTCATATTCTCCTTGTTTGTAAAATAATAAAGTTTTTTCAGCTATTGCCCATAAACTATTCGGTGCAATTTTTAATATCTTATTCAGACAACTTTCTAAATTTTTATTTCGATCCAATGCTTTTAATATTATTGCTTTAATCTTTAAAGGAAAAGTTAAAGAATAAGGATTTTTCAATAATTTATTTATCTTTTTCAGATTAGATCTCAGATCTGAAAGAAAATCTTTTCTTCTTTTCCGAAATTCATCTGGATCCTCAAAAATGTCAGAAGTATATCCTTTTGAAAGTAAATTAAGTAGTTCAAAAGTCCTTTTTAAGAAAAAATCAAGATTTTTATTCTCTTTAAGTTCTGACAAATCATTATGAGGATTGTGAGTAATTTCTATAACTTGATCTTCTAAATATCTATTAGGGAATAAGTCGATTAATCTCAGATATTCTTCAATTGCGGGAATAAATTTTTTATTTATTGTAAGATTTTTCGCATGAATTAATCTTAAATTAAAATCACTATACTGATTTTTAACTGCTTCAGTTAATTGTAATGTAAATTGATGATAACCATTTTCATTCAGAAAAGTAGTGAAAAATTCTAATTCGTGATATAGTTTTATTGGAACGATCTCCATGCCTGAAATATTTTTGACTTCCTTATTAACTAACATGTCTAAATCGGTTTCACCTTCAATTAAATTTAGAATTAAACTGGTAAAACTAAAACACGGACTTACAAAACCATGATTTTTAACTTCATTCATTATTCTTTGAATTTTATTCATATTCCATTCTGATTGTTTAAAATAGAAATGAAGCAAGTTCTCATACAGCTTCTCCTCATTTGGATAAATGTTTAACAATTTTTCATTAAATTGTATGGCCTTTTCCATCATTCGGTATTTCTGAGAATAAAAAATAAACGCAATTTCCAAAATATAACTGTGAAATTCTAAATCTTGATCTATAAGTTCATTAATTAAATTTTCAACAAATTCAATTATATCTGTTTTAAACTTGTTATAAAACTCATATTTCATACTTAATTCTGTGGAATAATTGTAAACACATAATTCTAATTTTTTTCTTAAATGGCTTTCGTATTTTCTTCTCTTTATTGGATGAAGTAAATTTAAAGGTATTTTTGTTTTTTGATTTTCTTCTTTACAGTCTTCTTCTATAACTCTCTTAGTAAAAATTGAGAGATCTATTTTGTGCTTTTCAATGAAATCTGAATACTCTGGACATCTTATGGACAGATTATTAATAACAAAGCTCATTATCTCATCTCTTATAATTTTCTCATGAATTGGATTCTTAATGCTTAGCCAATAATACGTTTCTAATTGTTTCTCGGTTGTTATGCGAATTTCTTTTAACAAACTATCCGATTTTAAAATGCAAAAGAAATTTGGAAATACACCAAAAATTTCAAATTTGTCTTTAATATGAGGAATATTTTCGAATTGCTTTAATTGAGATCTTTCAACCTCAGGTACCTTCAATCCTTTTTCTTTAACTCGATTCTTCCATAAAGGATGTGTGAAAATAAATTTCGTAAGAAATCCGAATAAGTTGTAGATTTTAAGATTTGTGGGGCCAGAGATATTTTTTAGAATTATTTCAATTTCACTTTTCGGGGTTTCTTCAAAAAATTCAAACATCTGAAAGGTCCAAGGGGCCAATTCATTTGTTATTGGAATGTAAAATAATTTCCTATTACTTTCAATATAATTCCATAAATGATCATATATTTCAAAATCTTGGATTAGATCATCCATAAAGGAAAATTCCTCTTTATCAAGAAATAATGAATTATAGATATCCCAGCCTTTTTTTGTGAGTTGATATGTATTCTTTTTCGACTTAGCTTTACCAGTACTTTTGATATAAGTATCTTTCTTTAAAGTAAGTGCTTTTACGTTATCTTTCTTTATCCCATTTTCATTTTCAATATTTTGAAGCCATATTAACTTTCGATATAATGATGAGTCTGAAAGTCCTATTTCAGATTTCAGAGTATAATTATAAACAGGTTTCAGACTATCCCCAATGATTTTGATAATTTCTAAATATTTTGAATTTTGAAAATAATTCATATCGATCCTAATAAGCTTTTTCTAATTTAATAAATAAAAAGATATTTTCATATATATCTCTTCCAAATATGGAAGTGATTTTCTTGCAAGAGATATAAATTGCTTAATTGGTGAATTATATATTAGAAAATGCTGAGATTTTCAGCTTAATATTAAAGAAGAATCTATATGTCAAATTATAAGGTGAGGTGGCGTATATATGAAATGCGATCTTCATGGGTTTAATTTAAAAGATGCAATTGAAGAGATAATGGAGAGTATAGAACTTTGCCATTTGTTAGGAGATAACTATCTTTTACTCATTCATGGATATAGACGAGGACAAGTACTTAAGAATTATATTCGTTCTAAAAATTTCTTGGACGATATGAAGGAAAAGGGGTTTAATGTTAAACCATCAAAATTCTCAAATCCAGGGGCTTCACAGTTCAAGATCGGGTAAACCAAATTTCTTTCAATTTATTCAAAATTAAATTAAGGAGGTGAAAAATATGGGAAAAAGAAATGATAATAGATCTAATAGCAAGAATCCAAATAATTTTTTGATCTCCAAAAATTGAAAATTAATTATTAATTAAAATACTTTAATTTCTAATTTTTTAAAAAAATTTTGTAATTATTCATAATTTCTTGTGATTTACATATTTTTATCCCGATTTATTAGCCTCTATTTGAAAAATTGGTAGAAAAATTAAACTATATAAGTGAATAAATTGAATCTTATCATTAATAAAGATTTTTTAATTTCAAAGAGACAAAAATATAATTGATAGAAATATTTAAATATGAAGATTTCTATTTATTTGTCATTACAATATTATAATGTCATTACAAAAGATTATGTAATGACATTTGAAATAATCAAAAGAAAAATCAAAGGAGATTAAAAATGGCTATAAGAAAATGTGATTCTTGCGGTTGGCAAAAGCGCAAACTTTATGAATATAAAACAAGATTTGGTAAAGAAAAAGAAATTTGTCAAAACTGTTTAATGTATCATGTATTTTTTGATAATATTTCAGAATTCAGAGATCAAAAGGATTTAGATGTTTTTGCTAGTTTAAATTCTTTTTATTCTTATAAATCACATCAAAAAGAACAAAATCTTTTCAAACTTTTACTAAGATATCTATGGAGTATAGAAGAACCAAATATTACCAAAATTAAAAATCTATGGAAAAGACACTATAAAAGTGATTCAATTGATAAATATATAAAAAGGTTTCAAAAGATAGGTATCTTAGGTAATGTTTTCACTGATAATGGTGATGAGATTGCTAAATGGGGAGAAAAAATAAATCTTTTAATAGATAGATTCCAGGATGCTAAGATCCGAAATGATATTGATTCTTGGTATTATAATATTGCAAATATTATAAAATCTGCTGAAACTCTTGTGGGGATATCAACTGAATTAGATCGCCCTACATTTGACAAAAATAGATATAAGATTATGAAATTATTCGCTAAATCGTGCTGTGATTCCGATGGTTATATATTAAGTGAAAATAAGAAATTTGAAACATTAAATCGGGGTGGATTTGAATGTAACTTTACGAATGAAAAAGGAAAAAGGTGTGGGAAAGTTTTTGACACATTAGAAGATACTTTTGTTCATTTAGATGAACATAAAATCCCTAAATCAGAAAAGGAGAAGTATGTTAAAAGAAATAAAAATTATGTGGGTGTTTGGCTAAAAACCAAAAAAATAGCTGAACAAAGTGATAAGCTTTCCTATAGAAATTGGCATAATATCGTTGATCGCCTATTAAAAGACCAAGATTTTTTTATTGAGATTAATGCAAATGAATGGTTGATTAAAGCAAATGTAGCTGATGCAATGGAAAAAGCATTGATTAAAACTAAAGAATTAATAAAAGAAAAAGAAAAAGTAAAAGAAAAATAATTTATCATAAATAAGAAAAATGTACAAGCGAAGAAAATGGATTTAAAAAGACCTAATTTAGTAGGAAATTTGCACAATTCAATATGTCAGAATATGACAAATATTTTTACCTTACAGCATGCAAAGGAGATTAAAAATGGTATACGTGGTTTTATTCTTTTTGGACCTCCGGGTACAGGAAAATCAACTATTGCAAAAACTGTTGTTTATGATACTGCATTAAATGTCGATTTATCTCATTTTCACGATGACCAAATATATGATCTATTAAATTTAGCTGATATTGCTCGAGCAAGATTTGGTGACACAGAAAATATAATTAGAGAAAAATTTGAATTAGGAATGAGAATTTCTAAAGAAAATGGTGGCTTTTTTATAATTGTTATGGATGATGTTGATGGAATGTTTCCAACCAGGAATTATCAAAAACTTGATGCTTGGTATCTTGGTCATCTTAATGTTCTATTCACAGAGTTGGATAAATTGGAAACTAATAAAGTCGGTGTGATCATGACAACAAATAGGAAGGATCTTTTGGATGATGCTGTTATAAACAGATTGGCCGCATATGAGGTTCCATTTATTGACATAGAAACTGCACGGTTAAAAAAAAATTGAAAATGGAAAAATTAAAAATTTATCCTTTAGAGATGTTGAGAAAGAAATCATATTTAATTATCTTAAGTGGATTGAATCTAATTCCAAGTAATGGGTTGAGAATCTGATGAGAATAGAAGATTTTAGATTATTTAGTGGATTTCAAGTAGTTTTTCCTCGTTATCAAGACAATAAATTACGTCAATTTGCAAATAATCTAAAAAAAGCGTTTGGAAAAGATGTTAAAATAAATAGAAAAGCAACATATGAATATAAGAAACTTAGTTTGAAGGATAAAGATATCGAATTTATTGAGTTTAAAAATTCAAAGAAAGGATTATTAGGTTTATTTTTATGCTTAATTAAATTTGAAGAATTAATAGAAATAAGATTAATTAGAGATATACATAAATTTGAACTTCCAAGAACAGTAAGAGATTTTTATAATCAAGATTATAATAAATTTGAAAGATTGTTCGAAAGGTTTATTAAAAAAGAGACAAATAAAAAATTAAAGCTAAAAGACATTGATATAAGTATATATGAAAAATTAAAACAAATATTAGAAATAGGTGAGTAATTTGGAAAATGAGAATATTAACTTCGAAGATTTGAATGAAAAACTTCTTGAAATTTATGATAATAAAAAAAGACCCAATAAAGCTATTGAAAATAAAATAAGAGAGGCTATTTTAAAGTATGGAGATTGAACTTAAAAATATCTCAGGTTTAAGAGGAAAATATAATTTTGAGATGGATAAAGGATTATCCATCCTTCATGCTCCAAATGGTACAGGAAAATCGAGTTTATTAAGAGCAATTCATTTAGTCATAGGTAATAGTCGATTATCCCAAGATCTTTTAAACAATTATCTAACAGAAAGAGAAGTAAATGGAAGTGTTAAGTTAAATTATGATAATGTAGAATCTGAAGTACAAATTCAAAAGAATAAGGACAAAGTTCAAATTATATATTCAAATGTAGATAATGAGGTGTTTAGATACCCAGCTGAGGATTTATGTTTCGTACGAGCAAATTCTGAACTTTATCAGGGGGTTATGAACAATGATGAGAGTCAAATTACACATTGGTTTCATATGGTTACTCAAGTTCATAAATTTGAATTATTCTTAGAAATCTCTGCGAAATTGTTATCAGAGTTTAAAGTTAAGAGAGACGACCTAAGGAAAAAAGTTAAGAAAGATGTTTCAAACAATCAAGATCAAATAGAAAAATTAAAGAAAGAAACTAGAGAGATCGCAAATGAAATTGATCTTATTTTAGATTCTGAAGAATATAAAAATTTTATGAAAGATCACCAAGAAAAACAAAATCAAATAAAGCAACTAAGAAAATTAAGAAAAAATTTGAATAATAAAAAGACAAAATTGACAAATGAAATATTTAATAAAGAAAGTGAATTTGAAAAAGCAAAAAAAGAAATTACAAGTTTAAATCTAGAATTAAATAATTATGATTCTCAGCTTCCTATTAAAAAGGCCAAATTAACCAGATTAGAAACCGAAAGAGATAAGCTTGAAGTAAGCCAGAATAAATTTAAAAAGGAAATTGCTGAGTTTCAAGAAAAATTAGGTTATGAAAGATCTCTCTTAATGGATTATAAAAACCTATTAAAAAGAGACAAATGCCCTACCTGTCACCAAAATCTTGATCAGATTGTTATAAAAGACCTAGTTAGTAAAAAGGAGGTAAAAGTAAAGAAACTAGAAAAATCTGTTAAAGATCGTAAGGAAAAGGATAAATCGATATTTAATAATATCCAAGAAATAGAAGATGAGATAATAAAATTAACTGAATTTCTAAAAATTAAAAGAGAAAGTATTGAAAAAGATAAGGTTAAAAAAGAAGAAATTGTAGAATCACTTTCAG
>JARRLT010000300.1:0-4132 GCA_037386725.1 Promethearchaeota archaeon | reverse complement strand
AAAGGAAGAATATCTGTAATAAAATTACAAAAATTTTCATTTCTCCCGAGATTTTCTTTAAAGCATAAATTTATTTTTTTAGGTGCATATTCTCGAATTTTTTCTGCTAATAAAGAATCTTGGGAGATTTGATTGAATACTGCTATCCTAATAATTGGAATGTCAATATCCCGGGGAAACTGGCTATAATTTATCTTATCTTTCACTACACGCCAGTATTGATATAATTGATCAAATGGATTAGAAATAGTTATTTTCTTATTATCCTTTATCATTTCCCAACTTCCAGATTTACAAACTGTTTTAAGTGATTTTCCGGAGTAATCCTTAATTTCTGTAATTATAACTCCGAATTGGGGGGAGATTTGAAGAAAATCTGGTCGGAATCCATTAAGTTCTGGCTCAAAATAGACTAATTCCTTATCATAATTAGAAAAAAATTCTTCAATTCGATAAGAATAGGATCTTTCTCCAGATGTAGAATTGGAATTTGGTTTGCTCAGAAATTTTACCATATTTAATAACTAAATTACAAAATCCATTATTAGGATAATAAAACTGCTTCTTACATTAAAAATTGTTAAGGTTATAAATAAATTTACCGATATATCACCTAGAAAATACATTTGTGAAGATTAGATGATTTCTGAAGGAGATTTCAAATATCAAAAAATTTTCAAATTTTGTTTCAAATTACCAACAACACGGGTCGAAATATTCTTTATACTTCCGTAACCAAGAGCAAAGAGTGTATTTAGAATAGTCCTCAGTTATTTCTTCTCCTGGTTGAATATCTCTTAAAGCTACAGCACAAAATCCATTTTCGTCCTCACTTGCTCCAGAATTTGCATCAAATGAATGATTTACATATCGAGAATCATCCACACAAAAAACTAAAGAATCGAGATTCCTTTCATAATAAGAATATGTAAGTAAAATATTAATGTAATTATGAATTGCTTGACTTTTATAAGATCTATCTAAGTTTAGAAATTGTTCTTTTGTAATTATTATTACATCTTTTGGACGTGCATGCCACCATACAGTACCACAAGGTATTTTATTTTTAGCAAATAATCCTAATCCATGAATTTTACTTTGTTTTACTTCCCCGAAATCTTTTATAGGATTTTTTGGGTTTCTATTAAAAGGAATTTTATCTCTACTCATTTAATACACATTTATTTGGATATAACTTATATATCTTAGAATCACTAAAAATTTAAATTTTTCAATTAGATTTAAAATTTTTTTCATTCAATTTCTGATATTTTAGATTTAACTGTGACTATTGCACTTAAATTATTTGGATCTATTAGTTCTATAGTAAATGTTTAACAAATCTTATACAGTATTGAAAAATTATGATAAAGTATGGTTTAGTAGGATTTGGTCTTAATGCTTTTGGTTTTAAAACTGAACTTGAGAAACATCCCAAATTGAAGGGACGTACAAAGCTAATTGTAGGTTATGATCCAGCACCAGATGTTAAAAAATTTTTGGGAAAAATTAAAGATATTAAAATTGCAAATTCATTTGAAGATCTTTTAGACACACCTGAACTTGAAGCGATTCTTATCTGTAGTCCTCCTCAATTTCACGCCAAACAGGCAGTTAGTGCATTAGAAGCGGGATTAAATGTATATTCAGAAATCCCAATGGCAATTAATGATAAGGAGATAGAAAAAATTATCAACGTAGAAGAGAATTCTGGAAAAATCTATCAATTGGGGGAAAATTATTGTTTTTACCCAGAAATATTATATGCAGGGTATTTAGCTTCTTCTGGATTAATTGGTCCAACCGTATATACTGAATCAGAATATTTACATGATATTACCTATCGTTGGAGAAAAGGAAACCAAGGTGGAACCCAAACACAAAGAATAGATTCATGGTATCAATTATTTGATCCTCTAATGTATGCACATTCGATTGGTCCCGCTCAAGTAGCTTTAGGAGGAATCAAAAATCCTATGCCATTTGTTGAAGTTACAAGTTTTGCAAATAATATTGGAGGATATGAGGGGAAACCTGTTTGCGAACCCGCAAAAGCATTTCATGTTGGACTCTTCAGAACACAAACCAATGCGATTGCTAAATGTGCAAATGCATACATTTTTGCTCGAGAACCTAATAGAATAAGGATTCAAGTCTTAGGAAGAACAGGAGCCTATGAATGTAATGAAATAGGAAAACCAGGAAGATTATTTAAAGCAAAAGATCATATTATTACAAGAAGTAAACACAGAAAAGGAAAATCTGAAATCATAAATGAGGAAAAAATATCTGAAGTTATTGAACCAGTTGAAGGGCTTTATTACGGGGCTCAAGTACGAATTATTGATGATTGGTTGACGTCTATTGAAACCAATCGAAAGTCCCTCTTATCAGCAAAAATTGGAGCACACTTTTGTCATGCTGGTATAGCAGCATCAAAATCGGCTCGATCGAATGGAAAGCCAATAAAAATAAAAACTTATTCAACTTAAAAATAAATTAATTTATGAATATCAAAGTCAAGGGATCAAAAGAGCATAATTTGAAAAATATTGATGTAGAGTTTCAAAATGGACTAACAGCTGTTACTGGTGTTTCTGGATCTGGAAAAACTTCCTTAGTATTCGATACATTATATCATGAAGCGAGAAGAATATTTTTTGAAACATTTACACCTTTTTCAAATAAACTTAAAATAAATCCAGCTAAGGTTGAGTCTATTTCTGGGCTTACTCCTGCAATGGCTTTGGAACAGGATCAGTTGAATAGAAACCCCAATTCAACTTTAGCTTCTGCAAATTTTAAAAATATCTTCTGAGGGAATGATTGAGGTTTATGCAATTTTATTAAGAAGTGTAGTTGGAAGTCATAAGACATTATTGGAACTCCTTAAAAAGCAATTTTCTGAAGAAAATATAATAATTGATGGTAATGCATGGAATGGTGAACCATTAGATTATCAAAAAGGCCATGATATTAAGGTAAGGATATCTAAATTTAATGAATCTCCAAAAACTGAAGAGATCAGAAAATCTATTGCGATAATCACTGCACTTGGAGCATTAGGAGTTACAATTTCCAATCATAAAGAAGAATTTTTTATTTCTCTTACGAACTATTGTATAAAATGTGGAAATGATTTTTTTAAAATTGAACCTAAATTTTTCTATCAAGAATGTCCTTATTGTAAAAGGAAGGGATGCGAGAAATGTAATAATACGGGGTTACATCCCATTGTTAATACTATCTATGCTTTTCAAAAAACACTCCCGGAACTTCTAAATTTTTCTGTATTTGATCTATTGAAGAGAATTGAGAAAAATTATCCAGAATCAATATTAAACCGTTTAGTTGTAGAAATAAGAAAACGTCTTATAGCATTAAATAGAGTTGGATTAGGTTATTTAACATTAAACCGAATTTCACCCTCTCTTTCAAGAGGTGAATCGCAAAGAGTTAGAATAGCTTTGACATTAGTAAATCAACTTGAAGATATTGTACATATTCTTGATGAACCCACGATTGGTCAACACTTTGTTGATGTCCAGAAATTTCTTCCTGTTTTAAGTGAATTACCCGGTCCAGTTATATATATAGAACATGATAGATATTTTACTGCTTATGCTGATCATGTAATCGATATGGGACCTGGAGCTGGGAGGGAGGGAGGGAAGATTATTTTTAATGGAACACCACAAGAGCTCTGGACATCAAACACACTTACGGGACAATATTTTAGTTTAAGAAAAACAGTTAATATTCCTAAAAAACGAGCTTATCCTCAATTATTTTTACGAATTGAAAAAGCCTTTGAACATAATCTAAAAAATATTGATGTTAATATTCCTCTAAAGAGATTTACTGTAATCACTGGAGTATCAGGGTCTGGAAAGAGTACATTGATTGAGGATGTACTTTATAAGAGTCTCAAGAATAAAAAGCCAATTGGTTGTGAAAGAATTTCTCCATTATCAATTAAATCTAAATTAGTTGATCAAAGTCCAATAGGAAAGAATCCCCGATCAAATCCCGCAACCTATACTAAGATATCAGATATTATACGAAAATTTTATGCTGATTTATCGAATTTCTCTCCTTCTCATTTTTCTTTTAATAGATCCGAGGGAGCTTG
>JARRLT010000299.1:0-3412 GCA_037386725.1 Promethearchaeota archaeon | reverse complement strand
ACTAGGAATATTTAATCCTTCTCCTTCTAAAATTAACGAATTAAACCTAAAAAGGAGTAACAGATAAGACCGAAGTTATCTTATAAAAGGAACAAAATTGAATTTTCTTTAAATAAAAATAAAAATATAATAAAAAAAGCAAAAAAATGTCTTAAAGATAGTTATTTTAAAACTGAGAAAGATCTTGCTATTTACTCAGAGCTTTAACTGAATTAACCAGTATTAGATTTTAGAATATTACTTTGGGGGTGCTAGTACGATTTCTATTGAACTAACATTATTAGATCCTTCGCCATCGCCATCTAATTGTTCAGTTGTAATTTTTATGTCATCATATGTTGTTCCTTTTAAGAATCGATTTTTTAAGATCTCACATACATCCACAGCATGTGAAATTGCTCTTCCTCGTGCTTTAACTGTAACAGGTTCATCTTTATTGAGTATCATCATTGCTGCCATGACATAATTCATAGTTGGTTTTCTACCGATATAAACAGCATTTTCATTTTTTTAAGTTTTTAAGTTTGTAATAAAGATAATGTAAAGTATTCTTTATATGTTAAGGTATTTTTGAAAAATTCTCATTTATGATTTGAAAAGATTAGATGACTTAAATTCTCTTATTCTGGGAGAATACTTTTAAAATATTGTTACTTTGCTTAAAATTTGAGTCAGATTAAAATGAGAGATAAAAATCTCTTTTTAATCTTGCTATTTTGACCCTATTCTTTAACAATTTTCCTTCTTAAGGCAAATACATGTCCAAAATAAGTTGCTCCGAAAGAAATTATTATTATAAGTGGGGTAAATGCTAAAATGATAAAAATTAAATATGGAGTGACTGAAAGAAAGTAAGCTACAACAATTATTATGAAATAAATCACTGAATTTATAAATCCTATTTTCAGATTAAGAGTTATAAATCCTGAAATAAAATTTGATATAGCGAAAACAAATATTAACTCTGCTAATGAGATCAAAACAACATTAGGACCAACTCTTGTTAAGATTTCTTGTGTTGTGTAAAAATCTTGTTCTAAATACCGAGCTACTATAAAATATTCCGTTAATATAATATTAAAATAGGTTAAAATAATAGCTAAAGGACCCAATATAAGCCAAGACAGTAAAAATCGTTTATATAAAGAATAAGTTGTTTTCCCCTTTAAATTATTCTTGATAATAGAGTCCATATCTCCATGTTCAATTTGCGTAATATCATAATCTGGATAAAATTTATCTGTAAAATCTTGTAATATGTTTTTAAGGATATTACGAACTAGATCATTATGATCTTTGGAACTCACGATCGCAGCAGCAAATATTTCTTCGTCAGATTTGAGTTCTAAGACTAATTTATTTCCTGAACCTAAATCAACCTGTTTAACAATGCTATTTAATGCTTCACGACTAAAGTTTACAGTTGAAGTAAAAAATCCAACTAATAGATTATCATCAAAAGTTTCTTCGATAAAATTTTTCGTATAATAAATAATTCCTTTTGTTGAAATTATATAGAGATTTTTAAACATTTTTAAAATTCCTTTTTATTTTATTTTCATATGAGGTTGAAGATTAAGAAACTCGGTATATTCTGATAGTGAGGCTCTAGATCTTCTAAAATTATACAAATTAACTCCAAAGATTTCTATTAATCGTTCAATAACTTCATTAGGGTCTTTTTTAGGGAAGATCTTATACTTTTCATATTTTCTTTCTTCCTTAATTACAATTGATTTTATTGAAAACATTTTGGTTAATTCTTCCTTATTTGGATTATCTAATTCGATAGTTAATACTTCCCCATGTTGAGGAATCTTTTCGCGTAAATCTTTGATAGTTCCTGAAAGTGTCAGATTTTTGGTAATTGTTAATACTTTATCACAATTACTAATGATTTCTTGTGGGCCATGAATTATTAGGGGAATATGAAACAATTTCTTTATCTTATTAATATGAGAAATGAATCTTTCATATTGCAAGCGGTTTAATAATTTTTCAGGAATGGAAAACATAATGAGTAGGGGATTTTGGAGTACACTTCTTCCTAAAAGGAACAAAAAGTATTCTAAGTGGGTTAATTCTGAAAATTTCTTATTCCTTTTATTATATAAACCAGTGATTCTTAAGATGTCCTCAATTAATTTTTTCTTTTCTTTAAATTCTTCTATTTTCATCATTAATCTCCAAAAAGGCTCCTTTTCCTTCCATTCTTCTGTAATTGAGAATAAACCTTCATTCTTTAGTCTTTCTTTGAGAATTTTATTTTTATCCTCTAAATGTGGAGTTATATCTAAGTTATATTTTATTCCTTTTTTAACTTTCATCGAATTGATTTTAGAATCAATTGTTTGGGGTAATATTAAAAGGTTTTTGAATTCCCCTGTTTTTAGTAATTGAATATATTTTCCAAAAATTTTAATTTTACCCGAAAAAGCCTTATTTTCGTATTTTATGGTATTAAAGAGCTTTAATATTTCTTTATGATTATCTAAATTATCTGAATTATAATAAATCCCTAATGATTCTCCTCTTGATATTTTAAAACTTACATTTCTAATATTTTCATTAATCGTGACTTTGTCTAAAATCAGATTTTGAGAATCTTTAAAAAGTTCTCTGATTTTCAATCTTTTCACAATAAGATTTACAATCGCTTTAACAATATCAACAATATGTGGTGGATTTAATTCATTCCATTTATTCATAATTGGTCTTTTCAGGAATTCACTAATGGTAATAATTTTTGATAGCATCTCTGAAAAAAGAAGTTTTGGAGCCCTAGGATAGTTTTCAAAATTTATCTTGAAGGATATAATAAAGTCAGGAAAATGGATAAAAATTTCTCTAAAATAAGGAATCCGATTTATTTGAAAATTTTCAAAACTTCCACTAAGTAGCTCAATTTCTTTATCTAATAAATTTAAATGATGTTTATATTCGATATCGATTGCATGATTTATTCTTTGTATAATTTTTGCTGGACTTACAAGGCTATCATCATCAAAGTCGGGATTTAAAACTATATTATTAGAATACGAAGACCTGTATCTCTATCCTACAGCCTTTTTTTATCTGGCCGAAACATATAGACTAGAAGACAGAATTGATGAAGCTCTAATATTATATAAAAGATTAATTAAAGAAAACGTTAACTCACCAACGCATTTTATGCAACTGTTTTTATTTAAAATGAAATATTAATTATATTTTTACAACACTATAGAAATTTATTAGATTATTTTACAAATTATCTCCACACTCATCACAAATACTAGATTAAAATCTAGTATTATTAATAAAGTTGATTAAACAAGCAGTGAAGCACTTTTATTATATTACAATCTTTTTAAAGTGAAAATTATTTAGAGGTATTCACTTTTATAATTATTCCTCTTTTTTGTTTTATATA
>JARRLT010000298.1:0-4763 GCA_037386725.1 Promethearchaeota archaeon | reverse complement strand
AATTAATATATCAAAATATTGAATTAAAAGAAGCTTATAAAAAGGATAATAATAATTGGATAAAAAAAGAAGCTGTGGGTGGATTTTATTATAGTCCGACTATTCCTCTAAAGATATCAACTAAAAAGTCATCTTTGTTAAAAAATGTTAATAAAACTCTTAAAAATCTTAAAAAAACTCTAAAAATCAAGAAAAATGAAAAAAGTTGTTATCATGAAGATGTAGCCTATTTCATTTCCAATCTTTTTAAAATTTTAGAAACTAATAAAGAGTATATTATTAATCAAATTGCAGATAAAATATTTAACACCTTTTTAGAAGCTAATGTTTCTAAAAATAAAATAAATATAATTGTTTCACTTAAGATTAATAATGAGACTTTAAAAGACAACCGAATGCTAAATCATTTTCTATTTCATAAATACATTATTAAAACGTTTAAAACAACAAATGCATTCAATGAGGAAGGGATTATACATTGGGAAAGTGCAAATGAAAAAATGGTTTGTTCTGTGTGTTCCAAAAGCAATCGGAACATAACTGCAGAATATAAGCCATATACATTCTATTCTAATGATAAACCATCATATAATACTGATTCCAACTTTTCTACGAATAGTAAGATGTTTCCTATTGATATCCAGTGTGCTTATTTAGTAGAAATTGGAAGATGTTATGTTGATATGAACTATGAGTTTTCTTTAGGAGAAGAAACCTTTAAATTAATACCGAAAATTCTTTTTCCTGTTGATCCGATATATCAACAAAAAATATTAGATCTCAAAATTGATTATGAAAAACTTATAAAAAAAGAAAAAAGAACTGAAAGAATTAAGCAAGAAGAGTTTTTATTTTCAGTTTTAGAAGATTTCAATAATACTATAAATTTTGATATAATTTTCTATGAAAAAAATCAAGCAGAATTTAAAATTCTTTTGCATATTAAGGATATAGCTCCTTCAAGAATCAAAAAAATTCATAATGCTTTTAAAGAAGCAAGAAAAATGGGAAATTTTTATAGAAATTATGGAAATTTGATTTCCTTTTATACGCTAAAAAGATTTTATAGTAGATATGAAGGTAAATCTATTAAATATGATAATGAGGGTTTTCTTGAAATGCTTGATATAATTTTTTCAGGTAAAGAAGTTAAAAAGTCACATATTTTGGATTTATTTTTCTCTAATTTTCAAAATAAGATTTTTAAGAGTAATAATAATCCTATTCAGGCAAGGCAAACAGAAATACATGCAGCAATTTTAATCTTTGAAGTATTAAAACAACTTAATTTATTAAATTGGTAAAGTTAAAAAGTGAGGAATAATGGAAGAGAATGATTTAAAAGTAGATGAATTGGAAGTAAATGAGGGAGAATTAGAAAATTATTTAAAGCGTGAAGATTATCTTAAAGCTTTAGATAAATATTTCGAAACATATCCTGGTTTCTTTAAAAATAATGTAAGTAAAGGGATATTTTTATTGGGGGTCGCTACCGGAAAATTATTAAGAGCTCAACGAAAAAGATTTAAATCCAATAAAAATTTAGAACCATTCTGGAATTCATTATATAATTTAACTCTAAACCGTAAAAGAATTTTAAAAATACACTCAAATCTCATTACAAAATTGAAATATTATACAAAATACACACCCTATCCAAGAAATTTAATTAGGGCGATCTCTAAATATTTGATGAAATCTGGAGATGATTTTAATCTCACTAATTTAGAAATTTCATGGTTCTTTAGCCATGGATTAGCAAGCTTTTATGAAGTAACAAATAAAAATCTTATAAAAATTTTAAATCAAAAAAATATAGAGGTTTGAAAAAATGTCAAAAAATGAAATCATTACCAATAGATCTGAAATTATATTTGTTTATGAAACAAATAATAATAATCCAAATGGAGATCCATTGACAGAAAATCGTCCGAGAATGGATGAATCTACACAAAAATGTATGGTCTCTGATGTGCGGTTAAAGAGAAATGTAAGAGATTATCTTGAAAAACAAGAAGAGGAAATATTGATTAGTAAATGGAATAAAGAAGATGGAACTATAAAGCAAGCTAGTGAAAGAGCATTAGAATTAAAGGATGGATTAAAAGCTGATGATTATTATACTGTAAAGAATGCAATAATTGATCAATGTATTGATGCTCGATTGTTTGGATGTGCGATACCTCTTGGAAAGGGTAAAAGAAGTATCCAATTGACAGGCCCAGTACAATTTTTATATGGTGTCTCAGAATTTCCCGTTCAAATACAAGAAATTCAAGGAACAGCTGCATTTGCATCTACATCTGGTGCACAACAAAGAAGCTTTAGAAATGAATTTATTATTCCTTTTGCTCTAATTAAGTTCTATGGGATTATAAATGAAGTTTTAGCAGAAGAAACAAAATTAACATATGAAGATATTTACAAATTAGATGAAGCTATTTGGGAAGGAACATTGAACCTACAGTCCCGATCAAAGGCAGGACATAAACCGAGATTGTACATAAGAATTATATATAAAATTGGAGAGAGTCAAATAGGTTTAATCCATCAAAAGTTAGAATCAGAAGTAATAGACAGTAAAGATGTTGACGACATTCGTAAAATTGATGATGTCTTAATAAATATAGATAAATTAAAAAAATCTCTTAATGATAACAAAGAAAAAATTGAAAAGATTCTTTTTAAAGAATCGGGGATTTATTTCTTCCTTTAAATGGAATTGCTAACCCAAATGGAGATCCAAATTTTGAAAATAGACCAAGAATTGATGAATCCGATGGAAAATGCTTAATATCGCCTTATCGCATAAAACGGACCATAAGAGACTTTCTTCGAATGTATGAACAAGAAAAAATTCTAATTACTGATTTCGAATCTCTACCAAACGAATTTTTTAATAAATACAAAATAGACCAAACAGGCATAATAAAAAATGAAGAGGATCTAGCAAGGGTAATATTTGAAAATTTTATTGATACACGATTATTTGGGTTAGCAATTCCATTTAAAGGAAGAAATAAATCTCTCGAATATTTTGGACCAGTTCAATTTTCCTATGCTAAATCATTACATTCTGTTGAAATGTTAAAAAACCAAGGAACGGCTGCATTTGCATCTAAATCAGGAAAAAGAAATCGTAGTTTTAGAAGTGAGTATATAATTCCATATGGATTTTTTTCTCTCTATGGTATCATAAACGAGAATTGTGGTAGTGAAACTCGCTTAACATTAGGAGATTGTATTAAATTGGAAAAAGCTTTATGGCTTGGAATGAATTCTCTTATGTCAAGGAGTAAGATTGGACATAAATCAAGATTATTAATTCGAGTTATCTATAAACAAAAAGATTTTCAAATTAACCTAATGAAAAAATTAGTTTCTATTAAATCTAATAAAGTTGATGAGTTGATAAGGAATATTAACCACTTTTCTTTAAATATAGAACAGTTGTTAAATCTTTTTGAAAAATACAAGGATTACATATTGAAAATTAGGATTAAGGAAGATACAGTTTTGATTGATGATTTTGATAAATTAACATCTGCTTTTGAAAAGAAAAATCTAAATTATGAAATAATAGAGGTTTGATTTAAGTTGGTGAAAATTTTAATATTTGATATTTATGCTGATTATGGGTGTTTTAAAAAATTTTATACGACATCATCAATATTAACATATGATTTCCCTCCAAAAACAGCTTTAATTGGTGTCATAGGTTCTATTTTAGGATACAAGCGAAAATCAAAAGAAATGAAAGAATTACGTGATATTAAAATTGGAATTAAAATTTTAAATCAAATAAAAAAGATACATCAAGGAATAAACTGGTTAAATACTAAGGTTAAAAGTATAAAAATTGATCCAATTATAACTTCATTTTTAGAACCCATAGCTCAATTCTCTGTAAAGGATTTTTATGGTTTTGTGGGAATTAATAAAAATAAACCAAGTAACCTACAATTACTTAAGAATCCTAAATTTCGAATATTTATTTCAAATGAAAATTTTGATGAATATAATACTCTCGTAAAATCTGTAAAAAAACAGCTTTATCATTTTTCACCATATTTAGGTCAGACTGAATTTTTGGATATGGATTTTAACAAACTTAAAAATCATAGTATTTTTTCATCATTATTTACTATTGCCACTTTTCATGTCTTACGAGAATTCATAAGAGAAGATTTAAATGATAAAAAAATAGAATCTATTAAATTTTTAAAAATTTTTTCTCATTTTGCTTATATCAGTCAATTAATTGTAAGAAGTCATCATGGTAGTCTTAAAAATTTATGTGTAATAAATAATCTTGACTTAGATGAAGAAATTATTTTAAGACATAAAAAAAGATTGAAAAATATTTTTAAAGAATTTCTTTTTAATGCTTATACTGAGCTTATATTGCCTTGTTTGTTTAAAAGTAATACAATACTTAATATAAAAATGTACATTGAAATAAATGCAAGACCAGGACAGAAACTTCAAGATCATATTTATCAAGTATATAAGATCTCAATAGATAATTTTAATTTATTAAAGTTGAATATTGATCCCATTCTGAGAGAATTAACATTATTTTCATTAAAAATAATTTCTTTTACACATGATTTAGGCAAAGCAACAAAATTCTTTCAGGAATGGATTGATCCAAATCAAAGAAAGGATATGGATTTTAACAAACTTAAAAATCATAGTATTTTTTCATCATTATTTACTATTGCCACTTTTCATGTCTTACGAGAATTCATAAGAGAAGATTT
>JARRLT010000297.1:0-7718 GCA_037386725.1 Promethearchaeota archaeon | reverse complement strand
TATAGGCTCCAGTGTTTTCAGAATAGAGTAAATCTTCAATTTCTAAATCGGGTAATTTTTCATCTAATGAAATTTTATCTAAAGCATCACAAGTTGGTCATCCAGATTCTTTCTGTGACGCTGCTGCTGATGCATGTTCAAGAGCGCTTTGTGAATATTATTTTGAGCATTTTGGAAGATATTATCACCATAATGTGGATAAGGCAGCACTTGTGGGAGGGGCTGCAAAACCCGAGTTTGGAGGGGGGCTAATTCTTGAGCCACAATATTTTTTAATTGTTGGTAGAGCGATTAATCAAATTTTTAAGGAAAATAAATTGGAATACATCCCAGTTTCCACAATTTGCTTAGATGCTATTAGGGGAGTAGCCGGAAATGTTTATAGAAATTTGGACCTTCAAAAACATATACAATTCGATTATGCTGTAAAAAGTGGTTCTGTAGATCTTACAGGCGTTTTTGAAGAATCAGATGTTATGGACTTAGTACCTTTAGCCAACGACACAAGTTTTGGGGTTGGTTATGCCCCCTATTCTGATACAGAGCGGATTACCTTAGAAAGTGAGATGATGTTAAATTCCGATGCATTTAAATCAAAATGTAAAGCTTCTGGAGAAGACATCAAAGTGATGAGTCGAAGAGTTGGAAATAAAGTTGATATAACAGCATGCTGCGCAATGGTTAGCAAATATATTAATGATAAGAATGAATATGTGAATTATATTAATCAAATTAAAGATGCGATATTAGATCTAGCCGCAGAAATAATTCCAAACAGAGAAGTGGCTTGTGAAGTTAATGTTGCTGATAATTTAGACCAAGATATAATGTTTTTAACTATAACAGGGACATCTGGAGAATCTGGAGATGATGGTCAAGTAGGACGGGGAAATAGAGCTAATGGTCTTATTACCCCTGGTCGGACAATGAGTTTAGAAGCAGTTGCTGGAAAAAACCCAATTAATCATGTTGGAAAAATATATAATATTTTAGCCAATAAAATGGCGAGAGAAATTTACAAACGAGGAGAAGGAGATATTATTGAAGCACATGTAAAGCTACTCTCTCAAATTGGACGTCCTATTAATGATCCATGGGTTAATTCAATTCAATTAATTCCAGCCGATAATGTGAATTTCAATAGTTTAGAAAAAATTGCTCAAGAAGTTTCAGAGGAATTTTTGAGTAAAGAAAGTATGGCAGAATTAAGAAAAAGTATGATTGCTGGGACCGGCAGCAGCTGTTGATCCGGAGAACTGCCTCGGTTGCCACAGATACCGAGGACTCGCCCGGATTGCCGGTCGACTGTCCCGGGCGTGCCAAGCCCGACGTAATCGAAGCTACAGCCTTCGGCCGTCGCAAAATCAATCAAGTAAAGAGAAAAAAGAAAAAGGAAAAACAAAAGAAACTAAAACACAACAGAAAACTACGAAAAAAGAAACTGATAAGAGTAAACTGAAGAAATCTATACAAACCAAGCCTGATTCCAAACAAAAGATAGATATTAAAAAATTTTCCTTGAAGTGTCCGAAATCGAAATGTGGGTATCAAAAACGTTTAATGAAAAAAATTTTAACCGAAAATGACATGATTTGTCCACGTTGTAAAAGTAAAATGAAAGTTAAAGAAATTTAACACACATTATTTTTGATAAGATCCCTATTATCTTCCACTTGAGAAAAATCGGATAAATCCCGCTCGCAATGAGGGCAAAATTTTTTAGGCATACGATATCTTAGTAATAGATATATAAAAAATCCAATACCACATGTAAGAATAATCATAAATAAAAGGAGTTCATGGTATTTATGTTATATTTTCACAAAATCAACTGATATATGGATGCGATTTATAAAAGACGAAGCATCAGAAGGTACCAGGATAAAGCTGTACCTGAAGACCTTGTTGAGAAGATTTTAAAAGGATTTCATGCAGGTTTTCAATTGAAAGATCAATTGTATCATTTTCTATAATAGTCCCAGGAGCAACAATACTAAAGTTACCTATAGTTACATTATCTCCAATTTTTACAGATTTTACTAAAATATATTTACCAAATATTACAAAACTTAAAACCATTGATCCTTCACCTAAAATTGTATTCTTTCCTATTGTAATAAAGTTTGAATCGATATAACTATCTAAGATGCCTGAATTTGTAGTAACATGCATATTAAAAACATTACATACGACATTTTTAACCCAAGGTAATGGAAAGTAATTATAAATTGTGAACACAAAATTTTTTATTGTCTTTCTAACACAAAAAAATAGAAAGTCTCGATCTTTAAAACTCCTTAAGAAAATTCCTTGCTTGGGGGGACGGATTAGATTGATTAATGTTAAGATTAATTTTGAAAAAATAAGATTAAATATTATAAAACATGTAAAATAAAAGAGGATCAAAAGAGGGAGTATAAAAAGTAGAAGAATGGGTATTAAGAATTTTGAATAAAATTCTAAAAAAGATAATATCATAAGGCTAACTGAAAAGGTAGAAAGGAAGAATATAGGAATTAAAACCAGTATAAAACGGTAAACATCATCATTCTGGGGAATAATTGTGATTTTTAGAAGCTCTCTTTCATCATTTATTCTAATTGTCATTTTTAATATGGTTTAAGTTTAGATTAAATTTTGATATTAAATCTTTCTCAGAAATTGTATTTACTGGCGTATCGTAATAATGCGTCTTTTTTTCTAAATCATCGGACTTTAAGGTGGAAGAGAGGGGTAGTATGCTAACATTTTTCGCTATATAAGTTCCAGGAGATATACTTGTTCCATCGCAAATTACCACATTATCCTTTATTTTTATACTTTTCACATAAAGAGATTCTCCCCATAAATGATTGGTGAGCAAAATCTTCCCTAAGTAACAGTTATTTCCTATTTCTACATAATCTTTAGCCAGATACATATCTTCTAATACTGTATTTTTACCAATCTTACAATTTCCGATAAATGAAAAACACCATTTAGTAATCCATGGAAATATAGAACGTTGGATTTTCCACTTTAAAATCCTCATTAAAAAGGAATGAACAAAATAATATTTATAATCGCCATTTGTTTCTGACCAATGAAATATTCCTTCATGAAATTTTTTAGTTTTTCTATTAATCATTATATAAATAATTTTTACTATAGTCACAACCAATAGTAAATGTAGAAAATAAAGGGAAACACAAATAACGGGGGTAAATAATATAACTAGGCAAGACTTTACATTTGAAAATATAAAAATTATATTTAAATTTTTCAACACAGGTATTAAGGTTTTGAAATTAAAGACAAATAGGACAAAGAGAGGGATATTATAAGAGAAAAAATAGATTAAGAAAAAAATTAAAATATTTATTTTAAAATTTTTGATAAATTTGTTATTTGAATAACTACGATTAACTTTTTCCATTTCAATATTGTCATTTTTAACTGTTTTATCTGAGAGATCTTCAAGGGGAGCATAATCGAATAATGTATGTATTCCACCTTCAATATCCTTCTTCTTAGCACCATACCCATTGTAATATGAATTTTCTTGCAGTATTTGATTTAATTTAGTCACTGAAAAGGAATTTAGGATTGTAGATTTGTTTATAATAGTACCCGGAGATATAAAGACTCGGGATCCAATGGTTACATTATCCTTTATTTTAATTTCTTTAAGGATCAAGAAATCACTAAATATCATAGAAGATCGAATGTAGCTATTGGGTCCAATAGAGACATTTTTGCCAATGCTAATGAATTCAGTATCAATTACAACATTTTTTATAGAACTAGTAAATGAAATGTTTACCCCATATATCTTAAGTAAGATGATATCAAAAATCTGAGATGGCATAAACTTCGTTAACCAAATACTCCATTTTTTTATTACTGATCTTAAACACCAGAAATAATAATCCTTGTTAGACTTTTCTCTTCTAAAAATTCCTTCCGTTGGAGTATGAATTCTGTTAATTAATAATAAAATAATCTTGGATACTAATAAGGAAGTGAAAAAAAGTGAAAGATAAATAAATGCAATGAAAAATGGAAGGATTACAATAAAAATTATAATATTTTTCATCAGTTTTAATAAAAGATAAACTTCTAAGATAATAGGTAATATGGAAGCCCATAAAATTAAGAGATATGGGATCAAAAATGTTTTTGATGGGAGTGCATTTGTTGAGAAAGGACCATAAAATATCCCATGTGCCCTTATATCCCTTCTCATCCAACTTTTTTCTTTCATTTTTAATATCTTCCTTCCTACTTTCATCTTCACTCATAACCATTCCCTCGTGTATATATTTTAAATTATCTAATTAGTTGATAGTAAGAATTTAAAAATTTTTATTGTTACAATAATAGTGGTAATTAATAAATATTAATGTGCTTCAAATAGAGTTTTATATCTTTATTATCTTTAGGATTATGATTATTTTTTTATTAATATTTTTAAGTGAAAAAAATGCCGAAATGTTATCATTGTGGTATTAAAGGACCAAATTTTGAAACTTGTCAAGAGTGTGGAAAATTTTATTGTTCCCGTCATATAGATCCAATAGATCATGAGTGTAATTTAGTAAAAGAATACCAACAAATGAATAATAGATCTCAAGGATACTTAAATTCATATCAAGAAGAAGTATCTGCGTTTGGCATTAATCAAAGTGGTAATGAAGTAAGAGGTACAACTGATGGAAGTTTTAGGTGGTATAGAGAAGAAAGACATGTTCCCGACAATGCCTTTTCACCTGGTTCGGGAATAGAATTCAAGGGAATTTTATTACCATATAAATCAGAATTTTATGTTGTCTGGATTTTACACGACAGCATTCTTATTCCATGAATTTGGACACCGTCAAGTAGCAATTCATTATGGGTTACAAACAAAATTTCGGTTATTAACATTTGGTATGATTATAACTGGTATGGGTCTAATTATGGGTATTATTTCATTAGTATCTACTAACCTCACTCTTCCTACTATTGCTATTCCAGGTGCGGTAGTTGTGCTTGGTCTTGATAAAATAGATAGAACAACTGGATTATGTAAAGTTGCTGGACCTACAATTAATTTAATATATGGAATAATATTATTAATCATTTCTCTTTTAATCCCAAAAGGTTTATACCCTTTAAATATGTTTATTGGTATAGCTGCAGCGCTTAATTTTACATTAGGTGCCTTTAATATGCTTCCAATAGGCATTTTAGATGGTAAAGCAATTTTTAGTTGGAATAAAGGAGTATATATAAGTCTCTTTTTATCCTTAGTTGGATTGCTCATTTTTACATATATTAATGTCTATGATATAAATATTTCATTATACTTTCCCTAATTTAGACGTTTCAATTTTTCCTTTTGTATCTCTTTCTGGAAGAATAAAAGATATATATAATTTAAAAAAATCAAACTAAAAAATGAAGGAAAATAATGTATATTAACCGTTTTAAAAATTAATTCCGAGAAATAAAAAAGAAAAATTAAGTGATACAGTAATTGGCTAGATTTTGCGAGTATTGTGGAAAGGAAATTGATTATCTTCCTTTTTCTTGTAAATATTGTGGAGGCGTTTATTGTAAAGAACACAGGTTGCCTGAGAATCATGAATGTACATTTGAATTGAAACATACACCCACTATACCTACTAATTCTGAAAAAGACATTAGGCATGGTATTAGAAAATATACGACTGCAACACGTCCAAGAGAAGAAAGTGCGAAGGATGTGCGACGTTTTTTGGAAAAGGAGAGAAAAAGAAGACAAAAAGAAAGAAAAATATTACAACCTTCTTTCCAACGAATCAATAAATACCCAGCAGCAATTATAATACCAATAGTTATTGTAATTATCTCAATAGTTTCAATTTTTATTTGGGATATATTCTATTCATTAGGCCCAATAGCTTTCAATATTTATGAATTAATCACGGGTCCTTTTGTCTATAATTTTATTGGCTTTCTTGGTTTCTTTTTCTTCATTATTATTATATTCTTCATATATATGATGGGAAGAAGAACTGAACTAATTTATGGCAGGAAATTTTTTGTAATATTATATTTAGTAAGTGCCTACTCCCAACTTTTATTATTTACTGGATTAAGGTTCGCTTTAATGGCAATCTATCCAATCACTCCATATAGTATAATTCCAGACAGCTTAGCATATTCTGGCTTTATTGGTATACTCTGTTTTAGCGTTTTTCCCGCTTGGAACACAAAAATGAGAATACTTTTATGTTTTATACCCGTTGAGTTGAAGGGAAGAACATTTATTATTTTCTTAAGCCTATTATCAATTATTCCCGCATTAATATATCTTGATGTTTTTTATTTATCAAATTTAGGAGGAATTCTAGGTTCGTATCTGGTGTATCGCTATAAATACAGATTTTCCTAAATATACTATTTAATTTTTTACTTTTTCTTAAAGTTCAATGAATCAAAAAAATTATCAACGACCCTACTTTTAACTATTCATAATTATTGAAAATACTATTGAATCTGAGTATGACAGATGAAGATAATTTCTCAAGAGTAATTGAATTAAATGAAGATTTAATTGGAAATAATGATTTCATAGCTAACCAGAATAAAAAAACTCTAAAAGAACATAAAGTAAAATCTATTGAAATTGTTGGAGCAATAGGTGCAGGTAAAACATCCCTTATAGAAAGAATAGTTGAACATCTTTCAAATGATTATAGGATTTTAGTAATAAATGGAGATATTACAACTCGAATAGACGCTGATAGAATTGAAAAGTATGGAGTTAAGACAGTTCAAATTAATACTGGAAGGGAATGTGCTTTAAATTCCTACCACATTTCTCAAGTATTAAAAAATATTGATTTAAATACCATTGACATTCTTTTTATTGAAAATGTTGGGAATCTAATATGTCCTTCTGATTTTATTTTAGGAGCCGAAAAAAGAGTGGTAGTAGTATCGATAACCGAAGGGCCATGGGTTATAAAAAAACATCCTCTTTTATTCAAGATGTCAAACATCGCAGTTATCAATAAAATTGATTTAAACGATGTTATTGATATAAATATAGAGGAAATGATAAATGATGCAAAAGAGATTAATCCTAATATTGAGATCTTATCAACGAGTGCACAAGAGGGAAAAAATATTCAAGATTTAATAAACTTGATATTAAAATAATAAGACATATTTATGTAAAATAAATTATAAGAAGTATAGAAAGAGAGATGAAGATATAAATGTATCGTCAATATAATTCTGAATTACAAAATCTCATAGATAAGATCGTGAAGGTTTACATTAAAGGAGGAGAGAAATTTTTTGTTGGTCAATTAAAAGGAGTTTCCGAAAATTCTAATCTTATACTTCAAGATGTTACAAATGAAAAAAACAAAAAGTTTCCTAAAATGTTAGTAAGTAGTGGTTATTTTGATTATGTAAGTGTTGAAGAAGAACCATTTCCTATGCAAGCATTGGCAGAACGAATTTCAACAATTTTTTCTAAAGGCCATGTAAACTACATTGAAGAACAAAATATTATTTCAATTTTAAATGGTAAAATAGTAGTAAGTGAAGATGGTGTACGAGGTTCTGGACCATCAGCAGAATCTGGTCAGCATTGCGTTACGGGATAGTTCAGAGGCACTTCTTCAAGGAATCCTATCCGGGTTCAATGCATCTCTTTGTGATAGTCGGTTTTAGCATTCCGCTGGCGGTGATCATACTCACCC
>JARRLT010000296.1:0-5549 GCA_037386725.1 Promethearchaeota archaeon | reverse complement strand
ATTTGCATTAAGAACTTCAAATACGATTAACAAACCATCTAAAGGAGAACCAAGTTCATCGGTAACGCTCACTTCAAATGGATAAGTATTCACCATGTATTGATTTTGTGTAAGTTGAATAAATGTAAGTTGTACTTGAACTTTGGGAGATACTTCCTTTACCGATGAGATATAGTAACCATCTATTTGATTTGTACCTAAAAATTTTATAGTGTAATTGAAATTACCGCTGAATGAATCTGCTATTCGATACTCATAAATAAGGGTATTATTAGAATATTTTATGTTTGACTATAAAATTAGATTTAATATAGAAGGTCTAATAAAATAAAACAAAACAGCAATAATTACACCTATTACTAATGATGGTAATAATACTCTCGTTGTAGAAGAGTTTGATAATTCTCGTATTCCCAAGGTGATTAGCATAGGAATCCAAATAGCAATAGTTAATCCATCAATAATATCTAATATAGGAAGGATCCAAGAAGTTGAAAGAAAGGTAAAAACAGCATTTGGAATTGGAGTCGTGCTTGGATTGACTGTAATGGATATACCAGCTGAAAATAGAGCTACTATTATAACTTTTATTCCATTAGTTAATAAGAATGGAGCAAATGCACAATAAAGCATTTTATATTTCTTCGCTTCTTGTTTTTGAAGTAAAACACCCCCTTTATAAATACTAAAGGGACTTAAATCTTCTTCTCTATATTTACCTTCCTCTTCTTTTGTTTCAAAACGACTTTCCAATCTATCTGAAAAATCAACTGTTATATTTGCTCCTTTAGTGAATATCCATGTAAGGAAAAAGAATAATAACGCTTGATAAAGAAGTCCGAAAAGAAAGAAGACGATATAAAATCCTAAACCGTACATAAATGCCGCAGCATTTCCTATATTCTGGATTCTAAAACATGCTAAAAATCCCAAACCAAGTAAACCATATAGAAGAGAACTAAATAATAAAATCAAATAACCTGGTGATTTTGTACGTTTATGGTTAATATCCCAAAATGCCAAATTAGGCTTAATAATAAGATATAAAATTTTAAGGTAGAATGGGTAGGGTGCATACCATTCCTTCTCAATTCGTTTAAACATAGGAACTTTTTCTATTGTTTCGATTCTTAATCGCTTTCCACAAAATGTACACGCAAAATAATCTGCTTTATTTTCATTGCCACAACGAGGACACCTAACATAAGTGGTAGATTGAGACATAATTTTTCTCTATGACAAAAATTAAAATTATTATAATTAACATATAATGAAAAATTCTTATAAAATTACCTTTAATTCTTTTAGTAGAAAAAAGGAATGTGATATAAATCCTATAAATATTGAATGATATAAGAGTTATTATCTCTTGTTATCTGATATTCTCGATTATTAAATTGCTTAATTAATTCAAGATTTGTTTTTGTATGACTAGATATCTCTGAGACCTTAATTCTTGATTCACCTTTAATATTAGCCATAAAAGGTATTAATTGATCACTTAAGAAATTATCAACTGGAATCTTTTTATTAATATAAGATACTAATACTTTTGCTGCTTTTCGTCCAACTTCTTCACTAGAAGTTCCTTTTTCTCCTAATATAGTTCCAGTAGAGAGAATTGTATTACTTTTTGAACGAGTCCATAAAGATAACCCCACACCAGTACTTAAAGAATTCACATATTTATACTTGATATCTAAAGGTAAATTGAGATTGTTTATTAAATATTTTTCAGCTGATTTTTGTATCCTTTCAGCAACGCGAGGTTTCATAAGCGTTGAAGTACAGATAATTTCTCCTTCAATCCTATTTATTTCTCCCAATTCGGTTAAATCTAATGGTTCTATATCAGATTTTGGAGGATAAATGGTAAAAAATGTTTTAGCTCCTCCTTTAGGATAAAAACCATATTTTTCAATATTTACTTCTAATTTATATCCATAGAGTTCAAATATCCTATAAGTGACGTGTTTTAAATAATTAATACTTGGAGCCCATTTTCCGAATGTACCCCCGCCCTCAATAATGATTTGTATTTTTTCGGGATGAGAAATTCCCATACATGCAATTTGTATCGGTTGAAGAAGTAGGCCAATACTTGCTGCAGTACCAACTTTTATTTTAAGTTCATCTTTAAAATCATTATTTGGGTAGAATTTAATTGTTGTAGTACCTACTTCACATTTACTTAAATCACCGTTGGTTAAGTTGGCAAGAGATTTTAATCCTAATAGATGTTGAAGTCTTAATCCTGGATTAGATCTGTTTGCTCGTATATTTCTTACCTTAATGGGTTTATTAAATAAAACAGAAAATCCAGCAGATAATCTTAGAATAGAACCTCCCCCTTCCCCAAAAGATCCATCAATTTCTATAATCTCTTTATTTTTCATCTTGATCCTTATATAGTGATTTAATTCTTTCTATCCCATTATATTTCTGTATTAAGAAAACAACTTCATTTGGAACCAGATTTATCCATTCATCGTCTTCTTCAGCAATTAATTTGCGAATATTAGAACCATTGTATTTATTTCTAAAAATCGTAGTTTTATTAGCTAATTTATAATTTTTATTTTGAAATAATTCTCGAACCCAATCACTATTCGAAAACACAATATCAAAATCCCCTACAATATTGACAACATGATCTATCCATTTCTTAGCATTAAAAATATCGGGAATTTCATAAATTTCATATTTTTTGGTGCTGATTTTTCTCTTTTTCATTGCGGCATTTATAAATTGTTTTCTTTCTTCTGTCGAGAAAGGATTGGTTTTAGTATTAGCAGACTGAGAACTACCTATACCGATTTTAATGTTATCACATTTCTCAAAAATCCGATAAATGATTATTATCCTCTTTAATACTTTTGGTTTTATCGATTTCATTAAAGATGTGAAGATTCTTATTTTCTAACAACTTTTTCCAAATTCGTTTTGAATGATCAATTAATTTTTCATTATTTAAAATTTGGATTAGTTGATCTTCGGAATAAAATCTACTAACAGAAGGATCAACTTCTTTTGGATTTGGTTTTAAGTCCGCTCCTGTTTTCACAGTACCCATAAAAATATAGGCAACTTCAGTTGTGATTTTATTTTTTTCGCTAGATAATTCATAAAAAAATAAACTTACGAGGTCATTTTCTGCAATTCCAAATTCCTCATTTAGCTCTCTTATTGCATTTTGCTTAATATCTTTGAGATTTAAACCCTCTTTATATAGGATATGTCCACTCGCAGAATCTGTATAATACCCAGGATAAACTCTTTTTCTTTCGCTTCTCTTTTGAACAAGATATTCAAATTTTCCAGATTCATTTTTTCTTAATATAAAAACTCTAACAATGAGATGAGGAATCTCTTTTTTATGTGCTTCATTTCTTTCCATTGGAAAAATATGTTTTGAAATTTGACCCGATTGAAGATACTTTAAATCATCTTTTTTTATACAGGCAATAATTTCGTCTTCCATCTCAATAATTCCTACGGGAACTTTAATTTAATTTGATTTCCAGAATGAACCTGTAACTCATCAGCTAAATTTGATTGATTTTTAGAGATTTCAAGATAACCTGTAGATCCCTTAAGAAATAGGATTTCATTTTTCTTAACATTAGAAAAATGAGTTGTAAAAGTTCCTTTATAATTTTGGTTATTTATTGTAAATTCAATTTTAATACCAGGTGTTAATTTTCGTGAAAAGTTATCAATATAATTATTTTCATCAAGTGGAATATTCGAAGTGATATTACCAAATGAATCTGTATATTGAATTGTAAATCTGATTGACTTTTCCTTTTTATTAAAATCCAATGGAATCTTAAATCTCATTAAATTTTCTGGATCAAAAGAAGGTCCAAATTTTTCTAAAGGAACATCATTAGCAATATGAGCCCCGCATGGAGCCATAATGTCTCTTCCGTGGAAGGTATTCGAAACAGGATGAAAAAAATCATCATTTTGAACTTTAAAGCATTCAGAAATTTCTGATTTCAAAGCATTAGGCAAAATTCCATTATCTGGTCCCACAAAATAATAATTATCTTTAGTTCTCAATATTACAATATTTCTTTCGCTCCCAACACCGGGATCAATTACAAAAACAAATATTGAATTTTTAGGAAATAATTGATATGTTGTTCTTATTATATAAGCAGCTTCAATTATCGAAAATGGAGTAATTGTGTGAGAAACGTCGATTATCTTTGAGTTTTGAGCGATATTTGAAATTACTCCTTTCATACTTGCGACATAATGAGATCCCCTAATGCCAAAATCGGTTATTAAAGCAATGATTCTATTAGAAGAGTCAGTCATAAATTTTTAGGATTGAATAATTGATTCCATTTATTTTTTATATTTTTGATCAACTTGATAAAAATCTCTAAGGGCATTTGATTTAAGTCTATATTCTTCCTCTTTATCAAATTGGACTAGATCTTTAGATAAGTCACTTGCTTTTCTATATAATGTATATGCAGTATGAAAATCTTCATTTCTTAGGGCATCACGAGCAGTTTGAACTATTTTTTCCCGTTCTTTTGATAATTCTGGGACTTTTTGTGAAAAATTCGCCCTTTCTTTGAGAGATTTGGTGAGTTCAGATTCATCACCCATGAGATCTTCAGCAATCTCTGCGGATTTTGTATAAAATTTAGCAGCTTTTTCAAAATCAGAAGTTTTATACGCTTTTTTTCCCAATTTATAAAGCTGAGAAATTTTTGTATGCTCTTTATCTTCAATCTTTTCAAGAAGTTCTTGGGCCTTTTTTCTATCTTTCTTTCCACCAGATAGCATCGATTTTGTTCTATTAATAATGTAGGCTTTAATTGTTTCGGGATCTAAAGCATCCACTAAGGGTTCCAAAGTATCTTGGTATATTCGTTTAAGTTCAATTTTAAACTCCTCTTTTTCCAAGTCTAAAAGATCTATTTTTTCAAGTGATTCTGCAGCTTCCTTTAAAGAAGAACGAAATTTTTCAGGTTTGTCCTCTTCTTCAAGAAGAATTCCAACGATAATTCCATTTGCTTTTCTTTTTAGCTTCGTTTTAAGTATATGAAGATAGGAAAATATACGAAAATCTTGTAAATTTAAAAGATTGTATTCATTCCTTCCATGGTCAAGGTTTAATCTTAAGAATAAATTATTAGAAACTTCAAAATCGACACTTGCTTCTTTAAAGTAATATCCAAGAACTTTATGTTCAGTATCATTGGGTAATAATATAGCAAAACATCCTTTAGGCAACTTTTTTCACCATCAAATTTATAAGATAATTAGATTTGAATAATAATTTTGTTTTCTAAATAATAGACCTATAAATCATAATCTATTAAATATAATAATATCCGGGCATATTAATATTAAATCTACTAAAAATATGAATAAATGATATTTTCTAATTTCATTTTTTTCTAATTGAGTATAATTTGTTTATTGAATAATAATGTTGTTTTTAATGTGAAACTTTCTTATTGCTATTAATTCTCATTCAAAATTGATTATCACATGAAGAAAACATTGATATAAAATTTAAAAAA
>JARRLT010000295.1:0-10233 GCA_037386725.1 Promethearchaeota archaeon | reverse complement strand
ATTACCTGAGTTCTTAAAAGAAAAAGGTTTGATTTAGATGTCGTTGTCAGAAAGTAAATATGAAAGTATTTTATTAATTCCTTGTTCTGGATCAGAGTATAATGGAGAACTAGCTCGACGAGTAGCAATTAAATTAAATGAAAATAGTCCGATTTCGTCAAAGAGTTCAATGTTTTGTTCTACAATATTTATTAAAAATTTGCTATTGAAAAAAGAAAAACTAATAGAAATAACTAGAAATAATTTAGAATCTAATTTTATTGTGGCTATTGATGGATGTAAAACATCTTGTGAAAGCCTAATTCTCAATAATGTCGGGATTAAACCAGATATGATAATCCATGTTGATGATTTTATTCCAAAAGAAAGACTAAATTTTAATGATCTTAATGCTTTTAAAGATCGTGCCCATTTGAGCGATATAAAAGAAGAACATATATCTAAGATTATTCAAGTTATTTTAGATAAATTGAATAAACGAATTAGAGAAGAAAAAGCAAATTAATTTTTAAAATAAATTTTGATCTATACCGGTCTAGCTCTTAACCAACTATCCATAACTAGTGAACTCAAGAGAGTAATATGTTTTGGATCCTCCGTATGGATTACTAAATGATTATTATCATCAGAACCTAATATTGCCATAAGTAATTCTTCCCCATCTTTTAAAACAACATATCTATCTTCTCCATGATATCTCCTAATAGAAATATTATCCAAACTTTCCAATTCATCTAATAAAACGGTATGTTTTTTTAAGCTGAGGTTTATTTGACAAGAAACTTTCATACTTACATTGGCACGAACTTCATACAAGTAAAGATCTGGTAAATCCGTAATTAAGGGAACAGTTATAGTGACATTATGTGAAGCATCGTGTAGAATTTCTCGCATTTTTTCAATAATAACCGATTTTGGGATATTTGAATTAGTAAAATTGATAATTTTTGAGTTTTTAGTGCTTGATATCGATTTTTTAAGGTTTTCATTTTCTAATTCTAAATTTTCATTGTAAAATATTAATTTCTTCTTTTGTTTTTTCAAGTAAATTTTTATCTACAGTGGAATTGAGTTCTTCATCTTTTAACTCTATAGTTTTAGCTAAAGTTTTTACCTTTTCTTCTTTTATTGTTAATGAAGATTCTAAAGTATTGATTTGTTGGTCCTTTAATTCCATCGATTCCTTTAAGGTTTTGATTTGATCTTCTTTTAATTTAATGGAATCTTCAAGAGTTTTAATAATTTTATCCTTGTTGCTCATTTCTTGCTTTAATTCTTCCATATTAATAACACTATTAATAATTCAATGATTTAATAATTATGATTCTTATTGAAATTTGATACATCTATAATATTATTGTTTTTTAAAGTTAAAAATAATACACATATTAAAATTTTAGTTAAGAATAATGAAAAATTGTTAATTCTAAAAATTAATCCACCATAGAATCAACTTTAATGAAATAATTATTTATTTAGATATTTCTAATTATTAATTATGAATAGTGAGATGGATAAACTAAAAGATCTCGAGAGCGATATCTTAAAAATTATTAATAAAAAGTTTGAGGAAAATTCATCACTCATTGGTATTAATATTGGAACTCACGGGGGAACCCTTATTGCAAATAAAGTTAGAAAGGCAACTAAACTTACTGAAAACGAGATCACAGCAGCAACCAGTAGTTTATTATTTTTATCTTCTAAAATGTTAAAAGGAGCATTGAATCAAGATATTTCCTATAATCTAATTGCAGGAAAAGAAAAGATAATTCTTTCTATTTTAACAGAAACGATTATTATGGTCAATTATTTAAAGCGTGATTTGGCAGAATTAGAGGGGATTAGTCAATATATTAAGGATCTAAAAAATTTAGCTCTTAAAATTTCTGCTATCGTTGAAACATCAGATCTAATTAAAGAAGAAGTTTTCGTTTCGGTTAAAAGAGCTATTCCAAATGCTTTAATTATCGCTATTATAACTAAAGAAGGAATGCCAATAAAAGTACAATCAACTATGTCAGAACCAATGTTATCTGCTATGGTATCAGCATTATATAAATTATCACATATTCTTTTGGAAAGTGGAGGATTAGAATATTCAATAATTGGAGGAGAAAATGGTTCTATTATTGTACATGAATTGGATGATAACCGAATACTTTGTATTGCGGTTCCTGAAGCAGATGACGCAAAGTTGGGAACATATGTAGCTAAAATCAAAACAATTTTAGAATAATTTCAAGATTTCTTATTATTAAGGATTATCCTACTTATCTTATCAGCAATTTTTAATGAACCAAAATAAGAACTATTAAAATTATTGTCTTTATATAGGATTGTACAAACAGGAGAACCTTTCTGAATCACCTTTCTAGGATTTGATTTATCATGGATAAAATTCAATTTGTTAATTTCCTTAATTTTAGGTTTAGATATTTTAATAGGGGCAAAATATATCAATTTGGTACAATAAAATTGTGGTTCTTTCTTTTTCAAAGTCTTTTTTACAAGTTTCCAATCATTTTGAAAACTTTTTATATGTAGATCCATTAAATTAATACCATAAGATTCTTCAGATGCACGGATGGACCCAGGTATCCTAGGATTTATTTCCATCAAATATGGGTAATGATTTTTCAAAACAAAATCAAATCCATTTATTCCTTTTAATTTGAGTTTTTCCGCTAAAGAAAGTGATATTTCTGAAATGAGACGGATATCCTTAGGTAAAAGATAAGCAGGTACAATATTACCACAATAATAAAATTCTCCAGAAGGATTTAAAAATGATAATCCTATGATTTGACGATTAATCGAAATTACTTCAGTATGATTTCCATCTGAAATTATTGTACAACTTACGGGTAAACCATCTATAAATTCTTGAATAATGTATTCTGACTCATTTTTTACTTGAGATCTAATTAAATTTACTTGAAAATTTAAGTCTTCTTCATTTTTAATTTTATGAACATTTATTCCTCCCGAACTCTTATATTTTTTCAATATGAAAGGGAATTTAAAGGTTGGGGGAATCATTTTAGTTAAGTTACAAATTTCGGTCTTAGGTACTTCATATCCTTCATTTTTTAAAATATTAAAAAGATATTTAATATCTCTGGCTTCTTCTATGCTCTTTATTCTATTATTTAAATTTTTAACATCTTTTTCATTAATAAATTCATAAATTTTTTTACGTTCATTGATTTCATCATCCAATCCGCTTGCGAGAATTATTGAATCTATTTCAGGGTATTTTTCAATAATTTCAAATGTAAATTCCATCAAATATTTCTTATAAAATTCTTTTAAATTATTATAATTGGAATCTAATTTTTCTGTCAGAATAATTGCATCTTCAATATATTGATGTAGATCTAAATCTCCAAAAAAATCAACAGAATACACCTTATATCCCGCTTTATAAAGTGAATACACAATTGGTCTCGTGTTAAATCCTATAACTAAAAAAAGTTAAGTAAACTTAAGATTTAATTCTTAAATTAAACTAACCATTCTGCGTTTTACTCTTTTGGATTTATTGTTTTCTCCCCAAAATACCAGTAGATAAAGAGTATTAAAATTATAGAAAAGTAAAAATTTTGAAATGCTGAAAAATCCACCGTCAATGAAACATAAATGTTAATGATAGTATTTAAGACGCCAATCCAAAAACCCCACATGCGATTTTTAAATATACCAATTGCTGCTATTATACTTAAAATTACATAGGTCCAAGAAATAGGAGATATTACATATCCAAGCCAATCAAATAGAAAAATTGGAAAAATGATGGGCATATTTAAGAGTACAGGAAAAATAATTATCAATGCAAATATGAGAGGTATAAGTGGTAGAATTGCAGCCCAAAATAGAGGATTTCCTTTCGTAATTTCTAATTTTATTTTCAAATTTAATTAATTCCTCTGGCTATTTTATAATAATGATTTAAAGTATTATTTTATTTAAATATGTATTATTCTCAAATCTATAATATACATTTTTGGTAAAATGTTACCTAATCGATCTTGAAATTTTTTAGAGATTGGATTTGGAAAGTCTAATGATTTTGTTATCTCCTTAAGTTCTTCTATGATTAAGGTATAATCACTTTCTATTTGTGCTACCAATTCAGGATATTTTTCAGAAATATTAGCACCACAATCAGAACAAATGAAAATAACTGGGATGACATTCCGATTTTTCATTTTTTCAATTCGTATCAAATCTTCACATTTTTTCAAACCTGCTGCCATAGGAGTATAGGACTTACCTTCAAGATTCTTCAATTTCCTTACTGCTTGTTGAAATGACACAGTTGGCTTCTGTAGAACTAATGCTTGTTTTCCTCGAAACACTATTAAAGAGATTTTGTCTTTTTTCCGGTAACCCTCCTTTTGTAAAGAGAGAATTACATCGGTCATTTGCTTAATAACATAATACATTGAGGCTGAACTGTCAAGAACAAAAAATAAGGCTAATGGAGCTCGATATTCATAGACTTTATCCATTATATCATATTTATTAAAGTGGATTGGAAATTCAATCGCAGAATCATTGTATACAACATTTTTGAGATGTTTTCTAATAGTCGCATCCAAGGCGATAGTTTTTGGTTGATTGTTTATAGGACGTCTTGCTGAAACATATCTTTTTTCCATCTTGTATATAAAAGGCATAGAAACAGATTCATTATTGATAAAATTCAAATCCTCCTCAAATTTTGGAATATCTTTTACTTTCCATCCTCCTGCTGGTCGAGGTTTTCTCTCCCTAGTGTCAGGATATTTTGGAGGAGGTAATTTCTGTTCTTCTGTTTCAGGTATATCGACTCTATCTGGGTCAATAGACTGCCGTTTGAATTCTTCTTGGGGTGCATCAGAATGTTTTAAGGGCCCCTCAGTATCAGGATTGGGTTTATATATGTCAGGGTCTTCATAAGCTTCACGAATTTTTCCGTAAACCTCAACAATTTTACTTTTGATTTCCTTAGGTGTCATCTCATAATGAAGAGATTTAATACGATGTTCGAATACTAAATCCATCGCTACATTCAAATCTTCTTCTAAAATTTCAGTTCTACCATTAAAAGCAGCATGAGCTCTTGTGCATCTTATGAACGTAATATCGGCACGTTGTGAAAAGATCTCCAATTCGTTAACGATTTTTGAAACTAATTCATATATTTTATTAGGAATTTTAACATCGTAAAGGATTTCCCGAGCTTTTTCAATTGAATTCCGTAATTTCTCTTGTTCTTGATCGTATTTCTCAATAAATTGTTTTGGATTATCGTTAAATTGAATTACACGTTGGGTAATCTCAGCTCTAAGCTCTGGATCTCGTGGTGCTTTCACCTTAACTTCTAAACCTAATCTATCAGCAATTTGGGGTCTTAGTTCTCCTTCTTCAGGATTCATAGAACCTACCAATACAAATCTTGACGGGTGTGAAATTGATATTCCTTCTCTCTCAATTATATTCACTCCACTGGCTGCTGCATCCAAAAGTGTATCAACAATATGATCTTGTAATAAATTGATTTCGTCAATATATAAAATTCCTCGATTAGCTTTCGCTAAAAGACCGGGATGAAGCTCAGAAATTCCCTCCGTGAGAACTTTATCTATAGATAGAGATCCCGTCACCATATCTTCCGTACATCCGAGTGGTAAATTCACAAGACTCATATCCACATTTTCGGATTTTAGTGATTTTTTCGCCTTCTTTTCAATACATTCTATGCACAAGTTATCGGTATCCGATTTTGGGTTACAATTAAATTTACATCCTTTTACTACTTCAATTTGGGGCATTACTTCTACAAGAGAACGTACAGCAGTACTTTTACCCGTTCCTTGATGCCCTGTAAGCAATATCCCACCAATTTGAGGATCTATCACATTGAGTAACAAACCCATTTTCATTTTTGATTGACCAAGAATTGCTGTAAAAGGAAAATTCTTTTTCTTCATAATAATCAATGCAATTTTTATTCTTCAATTCTTTAAATAATCTTTTTAATGAATAACTTTTGATTTAATTAAAAATTTATCTTAAAATACCTATGATTAAAGTTAGGTTGGAAGATATCCATATTTTTGTCTTAAATTTGTCTAATAACTTAATAAGTTAATTCCTTCAAAATAAAAGTTCAAAATGTTAATTGCGTAATAAAAATTTTTAAATTAATTTAGAGAAATAACTAATTAATCTATATTAAAATCTAATTTTTACAATGAATGAAGAATATCCCTTATGTATGAATTGTGGAGAAAATGAACCAGAAGATTTGATTTTTTCATGTAAAATCTGTGGAAATATGATTTGTGAAGTTTGCAGTGAAATTTGTAAAGGATGTGGGAATTATTTTTGCGATGCTTGCATTATGGAACATAAAGCTAGTTGTAAAAAATAAAGTTGTAGATAAAAGAACTCCATAATCAATTAATAAAAAATATTTTAGAACTCGGTAGAAATTAAAATTTTTTTGAGATTTCTTCTAATTTATCATTGAAATTTGATACGTTCTCATCCCATTGAGAAAGTATTTCTTGAACTTTGGGTATAATTTTTTGTCTCTCCTTAAATTCAAGGTAATTCATAAATTCTTTAATATTTTCTATTTCAATGAATGTTTCTGCTACAAACTGTCTTATATCCTTCTTCTGATTTTCAAGAACTTCTGGTATACGGTCCCTTTCACCTTTCCTTTGTAACGTCTTCAGATATTCCTCAGTACCCATAATTTTTGAATTAAAATCATTTATTTTGTTTTTAATAAACCTATCATAAGTCTCATAAAGATTATCTTTAGGAAAAAAGTTAGTAATATCAATAATAAACTTCTGGGTTTTGCTGACTAACTGTTCTATAGAATCAAACCCTTGAATTTCAAAGTCTACTTCATGATAAGATGCTTGAATTCCACTATTTACGTCGTCTAACCGAAATATTTTAAATCCAGGATCATTTTTTAGTTGTTTAATTGGATCTCCTTTCTTATTTGGTAATTCTACTTGTCTTATAAGTCGTATCGGATTAAAAACTAATGATATTGCATTAGGATTATTAGTTTGATAGGAGAGGGTAGTTCTTATATCAATATGACTCATCATTACTTTAAATCCAGGATGACTGTGCCACCAGCCTACTGTAAATTCGCCTTTGGAAAATGCTTCATCATCTATAATATATAATGCTTCATAGTCTTCATCAGACCATTTATATTGATCTATTACAGCATCTTTATCTAATTCTTGATGCATAATTGGATAAGCTTTGTTAATGATCACATTATTCCCATCTGCTTTTCCAATAAATACCCCACTCACTTCAAGCCAATCATCATCAGGGATTCTTGCATTTGCATATCTAACAGATGCCGCAACCACGGTATAATATACATCTTTAGGGATAATAACTGTCATTTTATTTTTTGTTGTTATAGGTGTTTTAGGTTTAGAATAGATAATTATATAGGATTTGTTTATCATAATATAATTAATTACCTGCAATGATGTTTATTTTACTCTTTTTTTAATACGTATTAATTTGGAATTAAAATAGTGCCGGAAAGTCCATTTGTTGTGGGACTAATACTCCAGACCATACCTTCAAATTTCATTCCTTCAAAATCTTCAAAACCTTGAAGCATAAAAGTACGAAAAAGATTTCCATTTTCTAATTTAACATTGACAGTTCCAGTAAAGTAGCCCTTCAGTTCAACAACTGAATGTTCCATTGGAGTCTCTCAAAATTTGAATAACTTATTTAAACTAATTTTATAATAATTGAGCCATGAGAGACAAAAAGATTTTTAATCAACCTAAGTGTCTTTATAATTTAAATTAAATAAATCCTAAAATAATTTGGATAATCACTTTTTTGGTAAAAAAATAATAAATTTAATATCTTGAATTATTATTAGTTATGTAAATTCAATAGAAGAATTTTTTAAAATTAAATTCATAATAACTATTTAAAATTGTGTATATAAATGACGGAAAAAGGTTTTACACCCTTAACAAGCCAATGAAAGTATTTCAGAGAGTCTTAATGCCAATTTAGTGGTTGGATGGATACTTAGAACAATTGCCATCCCTAATATTAATCCATATACCATTATGAAAACCGTTCAAGCACTAGCAAAACAGGCAATTGACAATAAGGATAAACAGAAAGTGATGGCTCCAGTCTCAGAGACTAAAAATATTGAATTAGATAAAGTACCTGAAGAAGAATTAAGGCGTCCTAAAGCAAGTGGATGGGTTAAAGAAGAAGCTCCTGAAGTATTAAAAGAATCAGAAATTGAGAAGCGGAAGGCATTCCAAGAACATATGAAAACTAAGGATGAAGAAACATTAGCACCTAGTAAAGAAAAGAAAACCAGAAGGGAATTACACAAAATTCCCGGTGGTAATGAAGTTAGTACAGAGGGAGAGGAGGAAACAGGAGATTCTACATTCTGTCCTTATTGTGGAAAGGATTTAGGATGGAAATATTGCCCATATTGTGGAAAGGAATTACCTCATAAGTAAAAAACTAAAAATTTCTCTTTTCATTTAATTTTGTTTTCAATTTTTTAGGATCACGAAGAAAAATATAAATTAAAATATAAATCATTTAAAGGATTAATATATGATCAAATGGTATAATTATTATGGCATTAAAGGAGTGAATTTATGTTGAAAGGCAATAAATCAAACGAATCTATTGTGAAAGTAAAACCAGATGCTTATTATAAAATGCTTGTACATGTATTGAGATTTGGTGCAAAAACTCGTAATAGAAATCAATTTAAGGAAGTAATGGGTATGCTAATAGGGCATCTGGAGGGAGAAGGAGAAATTAGGGATGTTATCATAGAGGATGCTGTTCCAGTATCTCATGGAGGATCGATAGAAGTAACTTTTGCGACTGAAGATTACATTACATTTTCAGCAATTGACGAACAATATGCTCAAAAAGATTGGTTTACAGTTGGATGGTATCATTCTCATCCTGGATTAGACATTTTTTTCTCAAATACAGATGTAAGAAACCAATTAGGTTGGCAAAATGCCAATCCAAGTGCAATAGGGATTGTTTTTGACCATACATATTTAGATCGCCCTAATGATCGAGGTTTTAGAACTTTTCGATTAGATGATCCCTCAAAAGGAGCAACTTCCAAATATCATGAAGTAGAAACAATAATAGAGCCCCCAGATGATATAACTTATTATTATAAAATTTATGATTTAATTAACTCAATTCATAGTAAGGAACCTCCAGTATTGGAATTAAATGAAACCCCTACCATTTTTTCTAGTATTATTTTCCCAAATGAAGAAGATTTAAGGGGTAAAAAACCTGAACTCAATTTTGAATCAATACTAAACGATTTCCAAAATGGGATGATAGCATTAATAATAAATACAATAAAACCATTATTATCGAAATTTAATCTTTGGAGTCAAAAAATTGTTGCGGATATTATTAAAAATAATATTTTAATGAAAAATGATTTAGAAAAAATTAAAAATCAAATAAATTCAGAACTTAAAAAAGTTCAAACTAGCTTTAAGATTAATCTTACGAATAATTTCAATCAACTTGACTTTTTTATTGATGATAAATTAGAAACATTTGATTCTGATTTTGAGAAAATTAAAGAGAAGACAAATCTTGTAAAAGAGAACCTCTTACAGCAAATTGATCAAATATTTAATGATACTGAACGTTTGATTAAAGAAAATATTTTTAATACCTATAATTCTCAAAAAAATATTTGTGGTGAGGTAGAAGCAATATGTTTAGAAACTAAGAGTTTAATTGAGAGTTCTTTTGATAAGATTACAGATATTTCTGAAAAAAACAAAGAAACCTTTGATTCATTAAAGTTAAATAGTTCTAACTTAAAAGAAAATAATGTACAAGAAATCAGTAATAATTTTAAGGAACTGGAGCAATTATTAAGTGAATCTGTTCAAAAAAATGATAAAATAAGTAAAATCATTAAGGATATGATATCAATCTTAGACAGTACAAAAGAACCTTTAGAAAATAAATTAAATTCTCTTCAAACGGATAAAAAAGTCTTACAAAATAAGTTAGATAAATTAAATTCAGAACTAAAATCTATTGAATCAAAACTTGATGAGCAAAAAGATCAAAATAAAGAACTGGAAAAAGAGGTTAAGAATCTCCGAAATAAAAATGATAATTTAAATAAAAAAATTAAAAAAC
>JARRLT010000294.1:0-9532 GCA_037386725.1 Promethearchaeota archaeon | reverse complement strand
TCTTCTCTTTAATTTTAATCTCAATTGATTTGAGGGGATAATTATGGGAAAAAACTTTAAATTAATTAGATAAGCCCGCTACTTTAAATCGCTTCAAATTCTTTCATAATTACTTTTAAACTTTATCTTTCAGTAGTTTTTTAAGTAACCATATACTTTTTCAAATTACTAATATTGGAATATATAAAATTATAACATTTCAAGATTAGGTGGAATGAATCTATTAGTTTGAATACAGTAGACGATCTTCCATCAAAATATGATGTTATAATTTTTATGAATATTCTTTCCAATATGTTAAATCCTTCTACTATTTTGATTTATATGATTTATCAAATAATTTTTCGCATTGTAATGTTCTTTTCTAACATTTCAATAATCCTTTTCACTTTTAGAGACAATTAAAATCAAGATCATAATGATTTATATATCTAAACTCCTACATAATTATTATCTAAATTGAATGAAGTGAAATTAAATGTTTATTAAAGGGTTTAAAAAATTATTTAAAAATCCTATTTTCTTAGTCATCTTTATTTCATTTATTTTTTTCTGGGTAATGTTAACTATTGGAGGATTTTCTGGTAATCCTTTAATAAATACAACAACTATTTTCGGATTAATGTTCTTAATATCCTTTAATTTCACTTTATTCGTATTTTCTTTTTTTAAAAGAATAAGTAAAATGAATGGAATCCTAATTTTTGTAATTTTTTTATTATCATTCATCACTTTTATTTTTCTATTTTTTTATCTTAATAATGTTATTCTTTATCGATAAAAAAGTAAATACCTTCTGCGAACTTTAGAATTTATTATTTTTGGTATAATGGTTGTTTTATTTTTAGTTTGGAGTTGGTGGTTCTTCCGCAAATTTGGTCCTGAAGCTAAAATTTTAGCTCCTATCTTTTTTATTATCCTTTGGGTTGACACATTTTTAATGATAGTCGTTATAATCAGAGCTATTATTTTTAAAAGATTTGCTGCTTATATTACGTTTTTCTTTCTATTGAACTTTTTTTATGTACTCTATATTATCTTTAGTATAATCTATAAATTGTTAACTACAACTACAGGAGGATTTTTATTATTTTCATTCGTAATCGATTTAATCATTTTTACCTTAATACTTGTTTCGATTTTTGGCAAAGTCGATTATCTAGAAGATAAACTTAAGATTATTAAGGCAGATACAATTGCGCTTTTTTTGTTTATTATGAAGATTTTCATCCAGATTGCAGACTTAAGGGGTATAAAGATTATTTTTGAGGTTCAATTAGCTTGGATGTTATTCAGTATTTTTATTGGTGCCACCTTAATATTTGGTATTTATTCTATCTTTGCCCATAAAGAAGGAAAGAAAAAGAATTAAGAAATTTAATTTGATTTGGTAAGATTTCTAGATCCCCTTGATACTATTTCCTTTTAAAAGTTAAAATTCCAAATTCAAAAAACCAAACGAGTGTACCAAATAACATTAACCATTCTGTAAACTTTTCGATTTCAGAGGGGAACCCAGTCTTTGCTCTCACTAGAATTTTAAAAATCAGATAAAGTATGTAGAAAACAGAAATCAAAAAGTTAAATAATGCTTGAGATCTCCCTATTGGATTTATCTTTAATTCAACAATTCCGTATAGAAATAAATAAGCTATACCCGAACCAAAATACACATAGGATGCTATTTGATGTTGAATTTCAAATATATATTTCGGAAATATTCCGAGAAACATTAATCCAAAAGAAGAAATAACACCAGTAATCAACGTTAGCCATAAAATTCTCGAATCACCTCCCAATTTTACGAGAAACCTTGTAAAATAAATATGACTTAATATCATTAATATAGCAGTACCAATTAATCCAATATTAAAAATAAGACTTCCAATTGCACTTGGGCCTGCTCCTAGATCACTGATGTATTTAGTAAACAAGCTAAATGAGGGATCATTCATAATATACAAAATTACAGCTATAATGAATGTTATAAAGAAGAAGAGCACCCCAAATAAAGCAAAAAATCCACCATGAACTCTTTTATACAATTTATCAAATTTTTCCATCTAAATTACACTATTTTTATTTATACATTAATGTCAATTTCTTAGTTGAATAATTTAGGGAAAAGACTATTTAAATCTTTTTAAAATATTGGACTAAAGATTATTTTTAAGATATTGATAATATAAGAAATTATGAAGCACATGATTGATCAAAAACAAGTGAGATTTTGTACAAAATGTGGGGTAGAATTTTCTGTTTTTGTAAATTATGTTCCTAATTTTTGTCCTAAATGTGGTCATAAGGTTAATTCTAAAAAGCTTCAAAAATATGAAACTAAATGTTTAATATGTCATCAACCTATTTTAAATCGACAAAACTCTATAGAATGTTCTTATTGTTCAGGGAAATTTCATTCTTCATGCGTAAGCCCTTGGTTAAACCATTTTAATGCATGTCCATTATGCCAAAATATATATACCTATCCAAAAAATCGAAAAATATAAATTTTATTTTAAAAATAAAAAATTAAACGTTTTACATATAGGATTAATTTTCTTTATAAGGTATTATTAATTCTTTTTAAATGGAACTGAAAATGTCTAAAGAACCACAAGAAAATAGTAGTAATGAAAATAAGCAACCAGAGTTTAAAATTGAAAATGTTGTTGCTACCGTAACTGTTGCTATTAAGGAAAAAATAAAGTTGACACAGATCGCACGTAAACATGAAGATGTAGAATATAACCCCGAGCGATTTCCTGGATTGGTGATGAGGATTGAAAAACCGCGAGCTACCATTTTAATTTTTTCTACTGGTAAAATGGTTGTAACAGGTATGCGTAAAGCTTCAGAAGCAGAAGCAGTTGTAGATAAAACTATTAAAAGGATTAAAAAAGCTGGGATAGAATTAAAGAATCCGCAAATTACCATTCAAAATATTGTAGCTAGTGGTGATCTCCATACTCATGTAGATTTAAATATGGCTGCAATTGTGATGGAATATGCTATGTATGAACCTGAAGTTTTCCCAGGATTAATTTATAGAATGCAAGATCCCAAAACAGTTTTTCTTATCTTTTCAACAGGTAAAATTGTATGTACTGGAACAAAGCATAAGGAAGCCGTTGAAGAGGCAGTTAAAAAGCTTCATAAGGAGATACGAGACCTTGATTTAGCAGTTGATGAACTTGGCTCATCGGAATATCAAGATATAACTTTTATTTAATTAAATTCTCCTAAATGAAGTAAACTCTTTTTATTTCTTTTTGATAAGAAATATTTTAAGATTTTGAAGTTTAATTTAATTAAAAAGTTAATAAAAACAATTTTATTTGTTTAGATTTAATTTATATTAACTAAAATTGAGTTATCGAGAGGATAATTAATGGTAAATCTGAATCGTTTAACAATTCCATATATAAAGAAATTAGCAAAGGAATGTAATATTGATCTGAGATCAGGAAGGAAAACCGAATTGATTGAACAAATAGAATTAGCAAATATTCCAGAAACAAAATTAGAAAACTTAATCGAAAGATACTTGAATGAAAAAAGTAGAAACAAAATTAAGAGAAAGAAAAAACAATTGTGGTCAATTTTAAACACATCGTTAAATAATGAAAATCAAAAGAATTCTGAATTAATATTACAATCCCCAACGAATTTGGAAGCTATAAAAGAATTTATTTCTGAATATCTCGAGCATGGTGATAAAATTAAGGTGGATGATCTGTTTAAAATTGACCAACTACAGAAAATCCCTTTAACTCTCATAACTAAAGCGATAACTCAATTAATAGAAGAAGATATTTTAAATGTTTCTGAAGAGGGAAATTCAATACAAAAAATCGATGGTACTATCTCTATTTTGATTCGAAAATAAAATTATTATCTTATAATCATATGTAAAGAAAGTTCTGTAATTATTTAATTAGTTTAATTAATAATATATAATGCTAATCTAATTAAAGGACTAATTACATCTATCAGATAAAGGAAATTTGGATAATTAAAAGTTTAAACCCCTTCCTTAATTGCACTTTAAAATTTTTAATAATAAAATTAAATGAAAAAGATGACAGATATTGATATTGAATCAAGAAATAACCAAGATTCAAATAGAATTGAACAAATAGAAAAACTTCATGGAATGTATTATTCTAGTGAAGAAAGCGACAGGATTAAAATCTTACAAAAACTTAATTATTTGAATGACACTCGTAATTATGATAAAATTGAAAGCTATTTTATTAGCGATGAAAATCCTGAAGTAAGATTGGAAGCTGCTAAAGTTCTTGCGTTTAATTTTAAAAGTCATAAAGCAATTAAACCTATTCTTTGGGTTATCAATAATGAGAGGGATAAATCTATAAAGGTTGCTGCAGTTCGCTTGTTAGTTTCAATAGTTGATCTAAATCAAGATTTGAGAGAACAAATTATCAAAATTTTAAAATCACTTCTTAAAGATCGTGATTTCAGATTGAAATTAGAGGCTATTGATTCCTTGACTATTTTAAATGAAATTTCTATTGATGAAACTTTAATAGAATTTATACATTCAGACAATAGAATTGTAAAAAATAAAGCGATAAGAGCATTAGGTGATTTAGGTTCAAAAAAGGCAGTTCCATACTTACTTAATAATTTAGCTGTTGATAGTTTTGATGTGTGGAAATTTACTTTCAATTCATTATGTAAAATAATTTCTAAAGATCTACCTAAAATGTTAATTGAAAGATTAAAAGAACTCAATAATAAAACAAGTTCTTATTCTTATAAAGATGGCCTTTTCAAAAAGGGAATTATAAAAGCTCTTGGAGAGATTAGGGAAGATAAAAAACATGAGATTTTCCCAATACTTGACACATTAAATGATAAGTTTTATTGGGTTCGACAAGAAGCAAGGGATGCTTTAAATAAAATAGATCCAAACTGGAAAGATAAACACAAAAACTATCTTAAAAAAATCATCTCACACATTATTTATAATAGGGGAATTCAAGTATTAGAAAATCTCTCTCATTTCTTAGAAAATTTTAGAGATCAATTGTCTCTTCTTTTCTAAAGTTATAAATTAATTGCATTCTTTTTTTCAACTCAAGGTTTCATAATGAAACTTAATCAATAATAATATAATCAACTATTCTAAAATTGATTTTATGGCATCAAAATATTGGATTAAATTTAAGACAGTTATAGCCCAAAACTCATATGCATTTTTAATTGTTTTTATTTGGTTCCTTGGCAACTTTTTATATTTTGCATTCGAAACAGGAAATTGGATTATAGCAGTTCAAATTATATTTTACTTTAAACCACAAGAGACACTTTATGGAAATTTTTATGCTAGTTTTACGGAATTTATTATATTTGGATTAGTTTTTTCTCTGATTACAATTGAATTGTTTAGAAAATATAATCCAATCGAAACTTGTGAAAAACTAGCTCATGATATGAAAGATCATATAATAATTATTGGATATACACATATCGGCCAAAGATTAAATAAACATTTAGAATCTATTGGTAAAGAAGTTGTAATTGTTGAGACTCAAAAATCAAAAGTAGAAGAATTAATCGATCAAGAAAAACCACTTGTTATTGATACGGATATCTCAAATCAAACATTACTCAACGCAAGTGTAAAGGAAGCTAAAGCTGTTTTTATATTGACAGATGATTTAGAAATCCTAATGGTGGGCTGTTCAGCTGTCAGAAAATATAATAAATCATGTAAATTAGTCTGTAGAGTTTTCGAGGATGATATTGCTCAAGTTTTAGCTAATACTTTTAATACTCAAACAATTTCTACTTCAAAATATGCTTCAGATGTAATAATGGAAGAAATTCATGAAAAAGGATATAAAAATATTATAATAATTGGCTTAACTCATATTTCAGCAAGAATAATTGCTTCAATATCAAAAGGAGCGGCTAAAATAAATTATTTTTTAATTGAAGAAGATGAAGAAAAGGTTGAGAACTATATATTTGAAGATAACGACCATATTATTATTGGGGATCCTAAAGAAACTCTTCTTTTAAAAAAAGCTAATATTGAATCAGCTGACTTAGTTATTAATACACACTTTTCAATTGAAGAAGTGCTGTTAATTACTAAGCGGATCCGGGATTTGAATTCAAAATGCAAAATAATCTCAAGAATTTTTTCTGAACATATAGCTGATATAATTAGCAAGCCTCCATTTAAGTCTGAAGTAATTAGTTCTTCTAAAACCACATTGAAAATTATGCTAAAGCATAATATGTTAAAAATCTAAATTTAAAGCTAAAATAGAGTAATTTTCTTCTTAGGACTTAATGTTTAAAAAATCAACTTTTTTCATTATAATATTGACCCTTGCCTGTTTTGACTAAAATTCCTTTTATTTTTGCCTTTTGGGCACCTAAAATATCAGAATGAAAATCATCACCAATTAAATATACTTCTCCTTGTTTAAACCCCAAAACGTCTAGAGCTGATAAAAAGTAATCTTTTGAGGGTTTACCGAAAATTTTTGGTCTAATATTAGCCGCTTGGGAAAGCATATTTATAAATGATCCAGTATCTAATGTGGGTTGACCTTTCTTATCTAAAAAATAAACATTCCCTTGAGAACCTAATAGTTCAGCACCATTTTGTAAAAATCTAAAGGCTATATTGAGATGATTTACATCCCAATCGTCTCGAAAGTCTGCCAGAATTACATAATCAGGATTTTCATTGCTACTTGAATCTTTTAAATTGAATTCAATAAATTCTTTCTTTACTTCATTAGTAACAACCGTTTTTAAATAATTTTTTAAAGCTATAATAGGTGTAAAAATCTCATTTTGTTTAATATTAAATCCAAACGAATTTAAAATTTTGTGAATTGTCTTCAAGCTTTTACTATCAGTATTAGTTAGAAATAATAATTTAAGTCCTAATTCTTTTAAATAATCGATTGTTTCAATGGCATTTTCAATTTCTTTTTCTTTAAAATATAGTGTCCCATTAATATCTATTAGGAAACCTTTTGTAACATCTAAATCAATTTTAAAATTATCCTTAATTGTCATCACAATACTTATGATTAAAAAACTTATAAGGAGAATATTTTATTAATTCTTTAATAATTTAGCAATTAGTCAACCCTGAATATTTATTATCGATTATTGAATCGACTTTTTGCCCTATTTTTGAAGAGAATTTATTTGTATCCTTCAAAATCTGTTTATTTTCAATAAAAATTGTGGTTGAAATATCTTTTACAAGTTTATTATCACACTTTCCTTTGATGAAAAATACAAAGTATATAGATTTACTTTGGAATAATAATTCTCGATTAACAATAAATATATGACTAGTATCAAATCCAGAGCCAAAACTAATATTAGCAATTTCTTTATTAAATAACTGGCGTCCAACAGTCCCGATTGTAGAAATTAGTCCACTTAATAGGGCTATATCTATTTCTGGAATGTCGTTATCAAAATTTCTTGAATAGAAAGGATATCCTTGAGAGTCACAAATTAATAGTTTTTGTATCATTAGAAATCTTAAATTTCTTAATTTTTTTATATTAATATATTTGATACATTCGTCTCCGAAAAAATACTTTATTCAACCTCTCACTTATGTAAATATTCTTATCGGAGTTATAATAACATTCTTATAAAAGTAATAAACTAAAAACAACTAATTAATCTTTCTAATTTTCAAATTTGTAAATTATTTTATCCATTAAACGCAAATTTATTTTTCTAAAATGAAAAAGAACTAATATTTATCATGGTATTATCCATTGATAAAACTTAAAAAATAAGTTACCATTATCCAAGAATATATTTTTAGATTTAAAATTAAAATTAATTTTAAGAACCACACTAAATTAGAAAATGAACGAATTAATCATTTATGATACACTTTTAGTGTCATTTTTTATTACCGGTTTAGCAATACTTATTTTACTCTTTTTTGTTTCTGCTCCCTATGGAAAATTATATAGAAACAATTGGGGTCCTAGTATTAATAATAAAATCGCGTGGTTTCTTATGGAAGTTCCAACAGTTATAATTTTCTTCCTAATTTTCTTATTCAGCAATAGAAGTATCCAACCAATGGCGATAATATTTTCAGTTATTTGGATGATTCACTATGTTCAGAGAACCTTTATTTTTCCATTTTTAATTCGGGGAAAATCAAAAATGCCTATTGCTATAATGTCATTTGGCTTTATATTCAATCTTGTAAATACTTATCTTCAAGCTAAATGGATATTTAAATTCTCACCTTTATATAAAGTATCATGGATTATAACACCATTTTTTATTAGTGGGATTATAATCTTTTTTTCAGGATATTTAATAAATATTCAATCAGATTACATAATCAGAAATTTAAGAGATCCTGGAGAAAAAAGACATAAAATTCCAAAAGGAGGGTTCTATAAATATATTAGTTGCCCGAATTATTTTGGAGAAATTACGGAATGGATTGGATGGGCAATTATGTTATGGTGTATTCCAGGTTTGCTTTTTGCTTTTTGGACGATCGCCAATTTAGCACCACGTGCACTTTCAAATCATGAATGGTATAAAAATGAATTTCCTAATTATCCTAAAGAAAGGAAAGCTTTAATTCCTTTTCTTTTATAATTTAGTTATTAATGCTTTTTAATTTTTATAATATTTTGATTTACTTAATAAATACTTCCGAATAATCCATTTGAATATTGAGGCAAAATATTTCTTGTAACCAATCCAATCTTCTATCTCTTTATAAAAGTCCTTCAAATTATGATGTTGATAATTTAATTTTTCATTTAATTTTTCAGTTCTACAGAATCCACAATTAAAACCTCCTTTAGCAAAAGCTTCTTCTGGTAATAAATTTCTTCCAAGTCCTATAATTTCAAACATGTTATTCAAATGTTTCTTATAAGTAATTCGACAATCTTTTCCTCCTGCTAAGATGAATGTTTTATTCACTAAATGATTATATTCTATAGCATTTGCCATTGCTAAAGCAACATCACGGGCATCAATAATTTCGAATGAAGTTGCTAAAGGAACTCTGAACAGCAGAGGGTCAATTTTAAAACTTCTAATTGAAAAACAATAAGAAAGTCGGAAGATTAAATAATCAATTTTTGAATCTTTAATTAATTCTTCAGCCTTTAACTTTGTTTCAGCATAAATATCATTAGGTTTTACTTCATCGGTGATTTTAATTAATGGATTATCTAATCTATCTCCATATACAGCAATTGAAGAAGTATATATAAATAGCGGATTAATTTTACTAGCTTGAATAGCTTTTAGTATCCTTTTTGTACCTTCCACATTAACTTCATAGGAAAGATCTGGTTTTTGATAAGCTAATGGAGGAATGATTCCCGCTATATGGATGATTATATCTTGATTTTCAACAGCTTTCAAAATAGAGTTATATTCCCTTAAATCCCCCCATATAGCGGGAATCATTCCTCCATTAGCTTATCAAAAACCAGATCTTTCCTATGAAGTTAATGTGGAAGGTACAAAA
>JARRLT010000293.1:0-2950 GCA_037386725.1 Promethearchaeota archaeon | reverse complement strand
ATAATATATTCAAAATATTAACAACTAATATTATCAGAAGATATATAAAAACCAGAATCTGCAATACCATTAGGATCAAAACTTGCTTTTATTTTTCTGAGCCAAAGATGATACTGAGAACATTGGGGACCATACCAATCATGAGCTTTATCTCCTTCAATAAAAAAAGGGATTCCCAGATGTTTAACTAAATCTAATTGATTTGCTTTCTCAAAATAATTGGCGGTTCCGCATACACTTTCTTCTTTAGTTTGATCAAACATAGTAGGCATCTCAACATGATACATATGACCATGTTCATAAGATGTTGCCCAAGCCCCTTCTCCAAAATCATTGGCAATAACGCCCTCATTGATAAATTTCTTTTTCAAAGGAATATTATTTTTAATTGAATTTGTACACATTTTTAATGTTTCCATTGCGCCATGAGAAGATTGAAATCCTCCAGTTGCAATAAATCCATGAAGGCCTAAATTACTTCTTAAAGCTTCGGCGTAAGAAATATTAGGTGGATTGAAGGTATCTCCAATAATGTTATTAAACTTATATTTTTCCAATAACTTATCGAGCACCTTAGTTTTGTAGTTAAACTCTCTCTCTGTACGGCCAGTTATAATTACAACTAAGGGTACTTTCATTTGACCGAGATTCATTTTATCCATAAGTGATTCAATACTGTTAGAAAAAATAGCCATTATAGCAAATGATGACAAATGAGATAGCATAAAAGGAATTTCGTATTCTTCAATTTCTTCTGCGATTTTAATCATTTTTTTGTATGAACCACAATCAAATACATAAAACTTAATAAAATCTGGAATAGTAAAATCATAATTAGGGGATACTCCTTTTGTTATCCATTTAGTACTACAAGGATAGGGAAATAGCTTGATACCAACTTTAGTAAAAACACCAAGACCAGATTTAGCACCCATAAATCCTCTCATGACACCTCTTAAACTGGGACCCGGACCATCTCCGTAATACCAATCAGGTTCATTCAACATTCCAGCAGAACCAATCTTTAAGATCTCCCCCGTTGGTAATACCCATTCAACAGCTAAAACATTTCGAGAACTATGACTTGTAGAGCTAGAGGTAAAACCTGGTCCACACATGGAAGTAGCACTAGCAAGAGGGGATGTTTGAGGTCCAGCACCAGGCATGTGGCAATTCAAGTCTATTTTCATTAGTTCTGCTTGTAACTGAGCTCCACTAACATATGGTTCAACAACGGCATAAAGATTCTTCTCATCAATCTTAATAATCTTATTCATTCTTTTTAAGTCTAAGATAATCGCGTTATCTGTAGACACATTATTCCAAGGGCCTAACCCCGTACTTTGCGCTTTTACTTGAATTTTAAAATCATTACAAATTTTAATTATTTCTGAAACTTCTTCTGTAGTTTTTGGTAAAAGAACGGCTTTTGGTCTAAAAGAAAATGGAATGGGGGCTCTATCTTCCATATAGTTGATTAATTCCATACACCAATTATAAGCATAAATTTCAGTCATAACATCATCATCTGAGAGATTTTCTATTCCGACTATTCCCTCAAATTTCTTATAAATTGCTTTTTCTAAAACCAATTTACTTCCCCTCAATCATCATTAAAATTAATTCAGTTATATCTAAAAATTTAAGATTAGAATTTGAAGATTTTATTCCATCTTTGAAGTTGGTTGCACAAAATGGACATGAAGAAATTAAATATCCCGCGTTGGTATCTTCCGCCTCTTTAATTCTATTTTTTGCAGTATCGATCGCAAATTCTGGAAATCCCGATTTAACTCCACCTCCAGCTCCGCAGCAATAAGAATATTCTTTAATCCGTTCCATTTCTTTCAATTTGACGCCAGGAATGTTATTGAGAAGATTTCTTGGGGAATCATAAACTCCTTCTGATCCAGTTTTCTTAGGTTTCGAAGGTACTTTTAATGATATTAATGGCATAATTTCAACTTTATCTCCATTCCACTCAATATCCCGTTCAGAAAGTCTCCCTAAATGACAAGGATCATGGTAAGTAACATTTACTTCCATATCTTCCTTAAAAGCAATTCTTCCTTCATTAATAAGGTGATCAAACAATTCAACTATATGTAACACTTCAAAATTATATCTTTGATGCTTGTAATAGTCCACTTTAAATGTACTCAAACATCCAGCGCAACAAAATATTACCCTCTCAATATTCATTGATTCTATTTTTTTAAGATTATGATTCATTATTTTCAAAAAATTTTTTCTATCACCAACACGCAGTATTGGACTTCCACAGCAAATTTCCTCCACTCCGAGGACTTGAAATTCAATATTAGCATAATTTAAGATTTTTGCTGCAGCATAAGCAATTTCTTTCCTCCGATATGATGATGTACAACCAACAAAAAATAGTGTTTTTGCATTTTCTGAAAATTTTATATCCTCCTTCATCCAATCTAACCTATTTTTTGGAAATTCATTATAAGGATTATTTTGAGAAAAGACATTTTCAATAAATTTAGATTGTACTGGTAGTGGCCCTATACCTTTTTTTACTAAATCTTCTCTTAATTTTTTCATAATTTCTAAAGGTTCTAAGGTATAAAGAAATTTACATGAGATATCACAACCTCCACATTGAGTACATTTATATACAATATCTCTGACCTTTTCATCGAGATTTAATCTTTCCAAATATAATGAAAGCGCTAATATAATTTTACCCCCTCCACTATATGGATGAAAATTGTACTTATCTATAGAAGGGCAGATAGAAGCATACTTTTTACTTTTAATCTGGATTTGAGGAATCCACTTACATATTGAACATCTTAGACACCTCTGAATCATGTTTTCATAATCGGCTTTATTCAAAGAATAGTTTCATCTCCTTAATTTCTATTTGTAATTAATTTGTCATAACATAAAACTCCTGGATTCATAATTCCTTTAGGATCAAAGA
>JARRLT010000292.1:0-4226 GCA_037386725.1 Promethearchaeota archaeon | reverse complement strand
CATACAATAAATATTGAAAAAATCCTGATTATTGAAATTGAGATAATAAAATTTCTCGATTTGATATTTCTTTCTGAATTAATTTTAGGTAAGAAATATAATATAGCACTATTCATTCCTGGTGGTAAAAACCAATCAATTATTTGAAATATTAGGATAATCGAAAAAGATGATATAAAGAATCCTAATTCTATGGGATTTAATAATCTAGTCAAAAACGCAGTTGAGATTATATTAAAAAAGAAACTTGAAAAAGTTGCAACGACATTAAAGAAAGAACCTTTTATGATATTCTTATATTTAACTTCTTTCATTTATTATTAGTTAAAATATTAAATATTTAATTTGTTTTTTGTTTCTCAGTTTTTATGAGATTATTGCCTAATAGCAAAAAGATTTAGCTTATATTAATTCCTTTATTCAATTCTATTGAAAATTTTGAAATAAAATTAAGGTAATTGTTAATTTTTCTCACTTAAAATAGATTTCAACCAAAAAGATCAAATATATGGTTTTATTTTTAAAATAGTGTAATAATCGTATGAATATCAGAATCTTAAAATAACATGGTAAAACTAATCATTATTTATGTGTAAACTAATATTATAGATTTGTACATTATATTCATCATATAAGACCCTTACTTTATACAAAGGAGTTATTTCATTAATGAAATTATTAAAATTTATATTATTCCATGACTTAGGATCATATTCTCGATATCCACTTTTTACCACTATTATATAGTCTTTGTAAAAGTTTAACCATTGCTTATTTTCTAATAAGTTATCAATTCTGTTTAAATTGTATTTTTTAAAAGGAAAATCTAAAATTAGTGCAACCCAACCCGTTAAATGAGCATTCGTTACTATAGTTGCATCAGTATAGTTATTATCTTGTAACTCTGAAAGATTAAAATTACTTTTTAAATATAATAAAGCTGCCTTTTCGTTATCATTTATTTTTGATTCTCTCACAAAGTTTATTTGATAATTTAAGGAAAATTTTTATTAGAAATATTAAGCCAAATGGAATCAAAATAATGCATATTATCTGAAGATATAAAAGTAATCTATTCCAAAATTCTGTAATTGAGATATTAATAAGACTTAACAATACAATTGATATAGCTACAGAAAAAAAGACTTTCTTTGAAACCAAATCACTCCTGATAAATTTTTTATAATATTTATTTATAAAAATTAATCCAAACACCATTATAGCAAAAGAAAATATTATAGAGATATGATTGGAAAATATCTAATTAATTTTATTAAAAAAGAATAATTTGTCAAGATTTCATTGTAAAAAAAGCATATATAAAAAGATTTAAATACATGCACTGAGTTTAAGAAAATATAAAAAATTCTATAAAAACGAAATAAAAATAAAGTAGAGCAAATAACTGAAGAATAATTCCTGGAATTATTAAATAATAACTTTTTCCCCTATTTTGAATTTTTCTTTTTCTTCCCTTTAATAATAATAACAATGACAGACTTAAAAAGAAAAGAGAACTACTTTCTTTAAGATTATCAAATGTTTGAATCCAAAATAAAAATGAAAAATTAATTAAAACATAACTAATGAATGATAAAAAGTTGTTTTTAAACATTAGAGAAATAACTTTATAGATAAAATAACACAAAAGGGAGTTAATTAAAGGCCCAACAATAGCAACGGTAAGAAAACTATCCCTAAGTAGTGCAGCAATGGGAAAAAAACAAGTTATAAATGGCCCATTTACGGTTACAACTTCTATCATTGAACTATACATACTAAAATTTTGATGTTCCAACCAGTTATTAATAAAATATAAATATCTTGTTAAATCATTACCAGGAACATTTCCAAAAAAGAAAAAACTTATTCTAACTAAAAAGCCTAAAATGAAAATGAGAGCAACTAAATTCTTATTTATTTTAAAATGTTCAAATTTTTTTAAAAAATTAAAGGAATTTTCCTTTTTAGAGATTAAATCTCGTGATTTTAAATTTTTACTCTCTATAAATTTGTTTATACGCGGTATAATTTGATAAAGGATAACTTTCCAGTAATAAAATGTTAATGGTAAACCTATTAAAATACTGAAGATAACAGTAATATCTGGAATACTGTTAAAACTTTGAAAGATTAAAATAATTAATCTAGAAGGAAGAAATATTACTGACATAACTAAGAAAATAATTGCGTTTAAATCAGTTAACAAAAAAATGCCAAGGAAAAATAATATTATAATGAAAATGAAAATGATTTTAAATTTTTTTATAATAGAATTTGTAAGATCTAATAAATTTTTAAGTAAAACTTTTTTCCTATAAAGATAATACCCAAAAGAGAAAACAAGCAAACCATATGAAAAGAGATAAGCACCAGTAACGCCCAATAATTTTGAATTTGATAAAATTATATCAAATAGAACCATCAAAAAGCACAATAAAAATCCTACTATAAAAAATAGTATTGGTATCAACAGATAAATGGTTTTTTTATTCATCATTCGGTGTATCAGTTAAAGGAATTCTGTAAAATATATTCTTTCATTTATATTTCCTAAAATGAGACTAATAGATTCATATATCTTAGAAAATATTATTGAAAATAAATTTTAAATAAAATAAAAAACTTTTGTCACTAATAATATTTCCCCGTGAATTTGATGTTTTTTAGATATATAAATAAAATGGAACAACTATTATCGTGTAATATATCATGTTTATTCAAAAATCTTTTTAGGAGAATATTTATATTATTTAATAATGATAAAAATCTAATTTAAACCAAAAAAGAGATAAAAATTTAGAAGATATATGATTTTAAAAAAAGGAAATGAATTAAATTTAAAAAAATTAATTTTTGTTTTAACGATTATTTTTATTTTTTGTGTTTTACCCCTAAGCGGAAAAATATTAAATAAAAATACCGATAAAGTTAACAAAATATCTTCAGGAGAAAAAATATTGGCTGGAAATATTGATACAAGGATAAATAATTCTATTTTCCTTAGGAGAAATGTTAAGATTTCACTTAATACTACAAGATATTTTTTCTTTAACTATACAACAGCAGACACAGGTGAAATGATTTCAAATTGTAATATAAAATTCTGTGAATGGTATAATACTAATGAAACTATAATATATAATACCTCTTTAACAGAAACAACTAATGGTCTTTATAAACTAAATATCCAGACAGAACAATTAGAAGTGGGTAATTATACTTTAGTTGTTTCTATTGGTAAAAACAATTATACTCAAAGAACAGCTGTTATTGAATTAAAGGTTGAACCTTTTAAAAAAATTTTTATAGAATTACCTTTTGAAACGATTTCGTTACAATCAAATAAAGAATTAAAATTTCAAGTAATTCTAATGGATAATTCAAACAAATCAAAATTAATAACAGGAGCTAATGTTTCTTTAAATTTTAATAATAAAGAATATTATTTTCAAGATAATTATAATGGCTCCTATTTGATAGAAATTCCATCTTCACAAATTCCCCCCTCATTTTTTACTAATAAAATCTATATCTCTCAATTGATTGTTTCGAAAGAAAATTACACTGAACAAGAAGTGAGTCTAATTATAATAGTAAAAATGATTGAAATTTTTCCTGGATTTCCTTTATTTTATTTCATCATTATTATTATAGGATTTATTAGTATCTCTTGTTTATTTCTAATTTACTATTTCCTAAGAAAAAAGAAGTTTTTTCAAAATTTCTTCAAAGAAAAAGAATAATGAAAAATTCTTAAATATAAATATTTAAAAATTTTTAATCAGTTAAATCAAATTTCTTTAAAAAAGATTTATTATAGTCAATTCTCAAAAATAGCTTTATATTTCCCTTTAATATCTTACTGTATTCCTATTAAATTTTTTTAAGAAAAATTTAATCTAATGCGTTATTAATAAATTTATTATTGAAACCTTCTGATAATAATGGAAAAATTAAAAATAGCCTATCTCTCACATTTTAACTACGGTATAAACACTTATGGAATCTCTTCCTATAATGAAAAATATCTAAATTATATGGCAAATAAAGGTCATGAAATAGATTTTTATACTCTTAAACCACACAAAGATTATAAACTTAATCGAGATATAAACTATAAATTTACTCGTAAAATACCAAAGAATCCATTCTATTATAGTTATTATTTTATTAAGCTTCCTTTTATACTTAATTATAAAGATTATGATATTATTCACACCACT
>JARRLT010000291.1:2994-4065 GCA_037386725.1 Promethearchaeota archaeon | reverse complement strand
TTTTTAAGTGGATCAATTAGATCAGACCATAATACATAATTTAGAGACTTAATATAGGAACTTCCACTTACGACTCTTGATAAATTTTTGGTCTCGATTAAATTTAGACCTAAAGAATTGACTTTTTCCTCGTCAATTTTTGATTCAATAAGTTTACTTTTGAATTTTTCTTTATATTTTCTTATAAGGGAATTGTAGAACTTTAAATATTTATTTAGGTTTATTTGGGAGGTTGATTCCAAGTTCCTCGAGGAATGATCGAGATTCTCAACAATCTCATTTACTATATCTAAAGATTCATCATCTTCAATTACTTGTTTAATTTTTTGGAATTTATCAAATTTCTAATTTTATCCAAATTAAAAGGTTCTAATTCCATAAAAATCTCTATTAATTTTTAAGTTAAACTTATTAAATTTCAGGAGGACCATTATTCATATGATTTTCATTTCTATAAGATTTTGACTTGGAATTGTTTTTTCTCTGTGTACTAAGATCTTCTTGAATATCTACGTGGATTGCAGTCCCTCCAACTAATTTGAGTGAGTTATAAAAGAGATCATAAGTCAATAATCCTGTATGAATTACTTTAAATAATGCTACTCTCGTTCCTCTTTCAATATCTGATCCAGAATATCCTTTAGTCAATTTCAGAAGGTTATCACTACTATTCTTCTTCTCAACTTCATTCCAAAGTAAATTATCTTCAAATTCAGAAACTTTTCGTCCCATTTTTACTTCTAATTCTTGATGAATTTTTTTAATTTTTTGAAATTCCTTATCTAATCTCTTATTGATGGAACTATCTACACCAATTTTCGCATTTTCAATTTTTTCTACAAAGGATTCAATTATTTTATTTCGACGTTCATAATTAGGAAAATCAAATTCTAAATGTAAAGTTAATCGTCGCCATATAGCCGAATCTAACTGGTGCTGGTGATTAGTAGCTCCAAAAATTGCTAAAGGTATTCCCTCATAACTAACTCTATCTATAACTTGCAAGAATGATATTACGGCTCTTTTAATTTCCCCTACTTCGTGCACATTGGACCTTTCAGAACCTACTGC
>JARRLT010000291.1:0-2966 GCA_037386725.1 Promethearchaeota archaeon | reverse complement strand
CAAAAGATCCATTCTTTTTAGCGATATCACCAGCTAACTCTACTACGTTTCGAATATTTTTAATTGTATCCCCTAGTAGTGGTGAAACTAACCTATCTGATTCAACTACACACACTGGTACATCATATTTTTTGGAATATGCTCTCGTTAGAGAAGTCTTTCCTGTTCCAGGTGGTCCATAGAGAAGAACAGTGAGACTTGGATTTAATTTTGTTTTCTTTAATTGGTCAGCAACCTCTTTGTACTTTTTTAACGCTTTAAAGAAATCATGTAATCTTTCTTTTTTTATCTCGTTCCCCTTAATATCATCTATATTTTCTTTTATATCTTCGGGAAAATATACAGTGCCATATCTGCCTAATCTATCTCTTATTTCTTCTTTAGAGTATTCTCCTTTTGTATCTTTACTCGAACCGATGCTTTGCTTTTCTTTACTCAATTCTTTCCACCTAACTAATATTATTTTTTATCCTTTTCAAACTTTTGTAAATAGGATGCAATTTCTTCAATTAAGTCCTTAAGATTATCTATTTGTGCCCCAATAAAATTAAAGATCTCCTTTCGATATTGTGGACTATCACGAATTTTTGTTTTGTCCAACCCTAAATAGCTTGGAAAACATATAAGTTTCATTAAATAGGGTAATACTTTCTCATTTGTTTGTAGATCTTTAAAAATTGCATAAAAAATATTTTCATCTGATAATTTCCATTTTAAAATTCCCATATACATCAAAAATGCAAAATTCATTGAAATCCAATTAATAAGTTCTTTTGATAGGAACCCTCTCCTTCTTGAAGCAAATGCTAAATAATAAAGGATTAAAGTTTCATTACTAAATTGAGGAATTAATCGAGTTATCCCATCAGATTGCTTTCTCTCCTTTAAAAAATTATTTTCTATAAGTAGATCAACAAAATTTTCCTCAGGACCTAAAAAGATACCATCAATGACTCTCAACCCAATTCTTTGGGCAATATTTTCTATAGCTTCTTCTTCTGCGTTAGCAATCGAATCTATAAATGGTTGAAAGACATCATTCTTTAAAATTAAAGGAATTTCATAATTCTCTCGTTCTGGAAAAATTCCATAATTTGGGTCTAAATTATAAAGGGAAGTTATATTATTGATGAGTTTATAGACTTTTGGCGACATTCCAGGGATCATAAAGAAATCGGTACTTTCCAGATCTTCTCTATAATATGTATGTGGTTGTAAAATATGTCTCTGACATTCATAAAATTCTGTCGAATTTTCTAATAATTCTTTATAAATTATTTCTATACTATTCCTTCGTGGAAAAAGTACATCTTCAACGAATTTTGTTAAATTATATAAGAAAGTGGTTTCAAGATTTCTCTGATCCGGATTGGTAATATGTTGAAGAACATCTAACGCTTTGACAGATTCATATAAAAAATCGACAATGAAATCTTTTATATCAATGATCGGAATTCTTTCTCGGTATTTTACAATAAAGTCTTTTATAATTTCGTATACGTTAGTCCTATACATCGCAGAAAATTCTGATAATGCCCTAACCTTTCGGACGTTTCTCTTTTCTTCTTCTTCGCGTATTTTATCTAGAACTTCAGTATCTAAGAGCAGATCAGCGTCTAAATCATGAATAATCCTTCTTGTTTCTCTTAATATGGGCTTCATATGACTTATAAATGTTAAATATCGCGGTAAAATATCCGTCCATTTTTCCCTAGGCAATTTTTTCTCACCTTTAATTTTATCTTTCTGTATCTGCTCCTACGGTAACTTCAGCAAATATATTCGCTATCTCCACAAAAATAGGAATTTCTACCCTTACTAGATTGCCAAGTATCCAAGGAGTAACATCTCGCAAAAGAAATCGTATTTGAGAGTGAATCTTTTTATTTATTTCAGAATCAATAATTTTGGAATACCACATACCCCCACCAAGACGATAAGCAATAATTTTAATTAAGGGTTCAAATAAGGGTTCCAATACTTGCTTCATCATCCATGATTTGGGAATTACACTCATATTCGCCTCATCATAATTAGGATCCCTTAAAATAGGACTAGTTTCTTCCACAGAGACTTTTGGCATAAAACTAAGCAATAAAATCAAAGCAAATATCGCTGAAATTCCATTTATTGTGTAACTTCCTCCAATTTTTTCAAGATCATCACGATTCACGGCTATATTAGCCAAAAACATACAAATAAATACATTTCTATCGAATTCTTCAGAAACATAAGCATAACCTAAATCCTCATCTAAGATTATGTATTTTTCTTCCAAAATTTCTAAAATTCCATCAGGAAAAGTATAAAAGGTGTATACCTTTCTTTCACTTCTTCTTTTATCCTTCTCAACCACTAACTCTTTCGAAACTAATCCAAATAAATTTACTAATTCTTGTAATTGTTTTTTTACATATTTTCGGGGTTTATTCGGATCTCCAAACATTGCATAAAATTGATGATCTACGATATGGAAATCATTTCGTGTACTAAATGCTTCCACTAATCTATCAATAACAGGACCTTGAGTTCCAGCAGCAATTGCATTGGCTTTTGAAGTAACAAAACCATTAATTAATTCATTTATAATAAAATCTTGTTCATGGGTTCTAGATTTCAAAACCTTTCGAAAGGCTTCTGTAAAATCTTTTGTTGCCGGAAAGAAGCTATTTTGTATTTTATCGTTGATAGCTTTTACAAAAATCTCACCATTATTTTTAGGAAAATGAGTTTTCATATCATTTAATCTTTGTAATAAAGCGTCTCGGGCTCCTGGTATTGTTTCAATATCTCTTTCTTCTAATTTTTCAAATGCAATATCTACTCCCTTCATAAAATCTTGGAGTAATCTCTTCCATTCTATGTCCTGGACGTTACTCATATTCATATTCACCCATTTTAATCAATTTTCCATCCCATTTCTTGTCCTGCCATTTTAAGAGCATTGATAAGTGGAATAATTTTTT
>JARRLT010000290.1:1494-4460 GCA_037386725.1 Promethearchaeota archaeon | reverse complement strand
TCAAAATCTCTATGAAGAAATGATTTCTGTTAAAACTTCAAGCATTTCATTAAGATCATCGATTGTAATTTCTCCCATATGTCCTATCCTAAATGTTTCGTTGGCTAGACTTCCATAACCGTTTACAATCTTATAACCTTTGTCCATTAATTTTGAAACCATTTCGCTTGTGTTTAAACTTTCCCTTCTTTTTATTGTAGATACTGTGTTTGAACAGAATTCTTCCTTAATTGGATACATTTCAAGATCCATTTCCTTTGCCCATTTTCTTGTTCTTTCTCCAAGTTGAGTATGTCTATTGAATCTATTCTCTAACCCTTCTTCATTAAGAATATAATCCATTTGAGCAGCTAATGCTCTAATTTGAGGTATCGGTGGTGTTGTGAGAGTTTGGTTTTTCTTTCCCTTTCCTAAAAGCTCTAAAAAGTCAAAATAAAAACCACGATTGTCAACTTTCGAAGTTTTTTCTATAGCGGCATCAGAAATTGAGCAAACCGCAAGACCAGGTGGAACTGCAAAACATTTTTGAACAGATGCTAAACACACATCAATTCCAAGTTTATCAACCTCAACTTTTACACCAGCCATTGAAGAAGTAGCATCAACACAGACTAAAGCACCAGTATCTTTTATAATAGGAACTACATCATCAATTGGATTGTATACTCCAGTAGATGTTTCATTAGCCTGAATAAAGACTACATCATAATCATCTTTACTAAGAGCTTCTTTAGCAAATTCTGTTGTGATTGCTCCCCCCCATTCTACTCCTTCTTTAGTTGAATTTTTTCCGTTAGTTTCGCCTATTTCATACCAACGGTCCCCAAAAGCTCCTATCGAGAAAAATAAAGCCTTTTCATCTTTCTTGACAAGATCTCTAACACATGCTTCCATAATTCCGGTTGCACTAGATGTAACAAGTAAGCACTCATTCTCTGTATAAAGGACTTTCTTAAGCCCATCAACAACCAACTTATGCATCTCAGAATATGGTTTGGATCTGTGAGTATCATTCGGTTTTGCTAATTCTTTTAATAATCTTTCAGGTACTTCTACAGGACCGGGTGTGAATAATTTAAGTTGAGAACCTTCCTTCTTATTAAAATGTATATCTGCCATATTTGTAATTTACACCATATTATTTTATAATTTTATGGATCAACATTAAAAAAGAATGAAAGCATTGGATTTAATCTTTATGCCTATTCCCACACTTTTCCTAATAGTAATGATCGCCCAAAGCTCTAATAAATTTCAAATTTCCTTAACTTTTTCTGAGTTTGGGTAAATTAAATTGAGTAAAATATTTGTCTTAAAAATCAATAAACTAATTTGAAAATGAAAACTTTGTTCCAACACTCGCATTGTGTGCAATTAAATTTGGATTTTGAAAAGCATTTATTCTTTCAATTATTTTATGCCCACTACAATGAATTGGAAATAAATTAATAGTACCAAATTCACTAGTTAATCCTTTGAGGTAATTCACGGTTGTTTTTATTCTACTCTCTGTTGCATTAGCCATATGCAATCCTCCTATAATAAATGTAATAGGCTTTTTTGTTAAACTTCTTGCGTAATCTAATGTGTTCATTATCCCTGAATGGCAACAGCCAGTAAGTAAAATAGAAAATTTAGAAAATTCAAAAATAATACTTTTATCATCGAAGATTTTGTCTTCCTTATATAATCCATCTTGGAGTGATAAAAAATTAGAAAAATCTTCAATTTTGTATTTTCTCGAAATTTCTCCAGAAACTAATACTCTTAATTTCTCATTTTCGAAGAAATTCATCTTATTTGATGTAAATTTAACATTTCCTCCTAATTCTTTAGCTTTATCAATGTTAATTGGTTCTTGAACAACAATTTTTGAATCGTTGATAAAATTAATAATTTCTTCTTTAGATTTTCCTCTAAAATATTCACTATTGTATTTTTTCGTTCTAATAAACATTCTTTCATGCAAAGCATCTTGATGAGAAATAATAGGAATTTCATGCTCTATTCTATCTAGAATATTATAAATACTTCCAAAATGATCATAATGCCAGTGTGATAAAATAATTCCATCTAAATCATATAAGGGATACCCTCGAAGGTCTAAATTATGCAAAAATGTATGGTTAGAACTTCCTGTATCAAAAATGAACTTACCTATTTGTTCTTTATCATTAAAAATTGAAATTAGAAACCCAAGTCCATGTTCTGCTAAAGATTTGCTTGCAAATAATTTATTTAACTCAATATATTCTAATCCATAATCTCTCCTTAGATCTTGGAATGGTAGTACTGAATTATTAGTGAGAATAATTATTTCTATTCGTATCATATATGATTAATTTAATTTTAAAGGAATAATATTATGTAATTTCCAACTATAATTAACATCACAGCAATTATAAACCTTTTTCTAAACTTTTCCTTGAGAAATATGATGGAAAAAATTTGCTGAACCATTGGGGTATTTGCCGTAATTGTGGAAGTAAAAACAAGACCATTTATCTCTGCTGCTTTATAAAAAAACGTATCAGCTAATCCTAAAGTCAATGTTCCTGCTATTCCAATATAAAGATAATATTTAAGATTTACTCTCCCTTCTTTTTTAAATCCAAGAAAGAAGTCTCTTTGGAAAATCCCTATAAAGGCTATAAATATTGTTGCGATTATTAGTCTAATAAAATTAATCACAAAAACATCATCGTTAATAATTCTAGCTTGATTAAAAGAAACTATTGCAATTGCCCACAAGAAGGCAGTTAAAATTCCTAAAATAATGCCTAAAAATAAATCTTCAGTGTTATGCTCAATCCTATTCGGATTTTTCTCATTATCTTCTGACTTCTTTAAAAGCTGACTTGAATCCCTTTCCTTTGGCTTATCTTTACTGCTTAAAATAAAAACACTTGAAAGTATTACCAATCCACCAATAAGGATTGAGAGAGTAATTCTTTCATGGAATAAAA
>JARRLT010000290.1:0-1479 GCA_037386725.1 Promethearchaeota archaeon | reverse complement strand
TTTAGGGAATAAAAATACGCTAAATCACCAAGAGTTACTGCTATACCTGAAGCTGAACAAGCAATTATATATCCCATCAATTCATTTTGATTAAATTTGACTAAAAAAGCAAAACTTCCAAAAATAAGTGATAGAATAAATGTAGAGACGCTTACGATTACTAATCTGAAGAATACATTTGATTTTGCCTCCGTTTTTCCCAATCCAAATTTATAGACAAGCGAAGCCAGAGCCCAAGTAATTATTGCATTTAATGTGAGAAGATAGCCGATAGTTTCAGTCATAAGATTACCTTATACAAAATAAAATATAACTCTATATCATATTAAAACAAATAAAAGAAAATTAAATTTATTCGAGACAATCTAGAAAGGAATTATTATTGCTAATATAGATGGTAAAAAATCTATAACATAATGACCAATTATGCAAGGAATTAAACTACGCGTCTTTATAAACATAATGCCTAACATAAATCCAAAGATTATTTGAATTAATAACGCACCTAGACTATTGAAGAAGTTCTCTCCATAAAGAAACCAAAAATATCCAAAAAAGTCATTTGGTATATGTAGAAGACCAAATAACAGTCCTCCTACAAACCAAGCAGTATTTATTCCGTAAGCTCTCTCTAACTTACTAATAAAAACTGGTCTTGAGAAAAATTCTTCAGAAATTGCGGGTGTAACAATTCCCCATAATAAGGCGATTAAAGATTCTTTTTCACCGCCAACTATGAAAAAGGTAATGATTGTATAAATAACGAAAATTAATAAAAAGAAAAATGTACTTTTTTTATCTCGAGGGAGATTAAACATAAAATTTTCTTTGTCAGATCCTTTCCTCCACACACGCAAAATTATTAAAGGCAATACGAAACTTAAGATCAAATCTAAAGGAATAATTATTCCATTAACTATCTTAAATCCCGGATATGGAAGATAGGGAAAGTAAAAAACACTCAGCATAATATATGTTAGAGTTAAAAATAATATAAGCCATATTAACATCACTTCAAGTAATTCTTTTTTTGGGCTTCGAATAGTTTCGAGTTTTTGAGGATACTTACCAATTTTCATATGAAATAATACAGTTAACAGAGCTACTGATATAACTTGTATATATATCAAGAGTTCGACTATTTTTAACACCTTTTTAAATAACTTTTACTATTAACCTATTAAAGAAATATTGAGAATAAACGAGTGCATTTAAGAATTTGTAATAGATTAAAAATTTTATTTATACAATATCAATATACCAAATTTAAATAAATTTGAAAATCCAAATATTTATCTCAAGGACAATAAAAAATTAATCAAGATAATACAATATCCTAAATCCTTAAAATATTTATTAAATAACTCTTTTGTTATTAGTTATTTTATCTGGAAAAATTCAAAAAGAAAATATAGAAATCTTACTTTAATTAGGTGTTGATATTATATAAATTCAAATTATGTCTTTCGTATCTAACAT
>JARRLT010000289.1:0-6463 GCA_037386725.1 Promethearchaeota archaeon | reverse complement strand
AGTAGAAGTCCAATGAATATATCCTCGACGATCAACAAGGAACATATAGATGGTATCTTCGTTCGGGATCCCAAGAGTTTTTTTAAATTTTGTTTTTCTTAAAAAAAGAGTGATGATCTTTTCCTGGATATTTTTTTCTGTGACTTTAGATATCATTGCTTTTTCTAATTTTGATTTGATAAATTTATAGTAGAGTCCAAAGGTTGGTATCTCGTAGGATTTAAGTTTCGGAAATTTCATTTCAAGGCTAGTAAGAAAATTAAGCCATTGTTCAATCATAGTATGTTGGGTGTGCTTAAAAGAAATAATCAATAAGTTCAGATCTCCAGATAAATCAATTGGTAATCTTAACTTTCTCCTTCTTAAATTAGATCCTATTACATCAGGAAAGATCAACTGTATAAATAGTACAAACTAAAGACAAATTCCATAAAAATAGAATCTTTAAATTAATAAAAAGTGTAAATGGTTAAAATCCTATTGCTTATATTTTTAAAAAATAAAAATCTTTTACATAATTGTCATTTTTTAATATTAATTAAAATGATTATGATGATTTATTTTTAGTAATTTAGACATAGTTAATTAAAGAAATTTCCGCATATCTTCAAATTCTTCCTTGTTTTTTTGGTCTTCTAAATATTTTTTAACCGCAGGGTACTTTTCTGCTAATTCCTCTGGTTTTGGAAGTTTAGTATGATATGGGCTATAATTTTCTCCGATCTGAACTTGTTGTAAATTACTCTCAATTATTTCTTTCATATTTTTGTTAACCAGTAGCCAGAAACCAGCAACCACTGAGGGGCACCTTGGGCCTTTAGCCTTTCCCCTTTGCCCTCTTCCCTTTCCCATCCTTTTCAATCTATTTTCTCTCTCAAAAAGATAAAATATTTCAATTGCCTAATTTCTTCATCTTATTTTCATCTTTAGCCAAAAATAAGACGTGATAGTGACTTGTAACAAACTTATTTTTAGTAAACACACCAAATTGATATTTCCATATGATATGATTAACCAAAGTAAGATTTAACTTCTTAATTGCATCCAATAAATCACCTAAATTAGTCCAACCTGAAAATATAAAGGCACAAGCGCTTTGTTTCATTATCCGAGGAAGTTCTTTCATCCAATTAAAAGTAAATGACGAATAATCACTCTCGATTTCTTTATATCCATCAATCACTAATGAACTATCTCTATTATACTGTGATCCCATTTTATCAAAATCAATTCCAAAAGGGGGGTCGGCAACGATTAAGTCAATTGATTTCTCTGGAAGACTTTGCATACCTTTCACACAATTAATGTAATGAACTAAATCAACTTGAAATGGAAATTTTTGAGTTTCATAGAGAATTTTAGCATCTTTAATTTCCCAATCGTAATCTGGTTGGAATTTCAACCTCGCCAATCCTGGTTTATAGTTTCTTTTAGGCATTATCCTTACTGTTTATTTATAGTATAAACGAATTCATACCATTATTAAGATATTTTTATTAATATTTAGGGTATCGAATTGAAATAGATTTATAATTGTTTTTATACTCTTCATTAATCAAACTAATTTTATGAAACTAATGATAGAAGAGAATATTTTTTTGAAAGTTAAGACTTATAGTGATCTATCAATGTTTTGCGAAATAAATAATAGAAAAATTCCTTTGGTTATGGTTGGAACCTCTCCTTTTGTGGGATCTTCTCAATTTCAGGATGCTAAGAAATATCGTAAAAAATTTCTACATAATCCAGACGCAATGCTTGAAATTTTAGAGACTTCTTATAAAAATGGAGCAAAAGGAATGCATGTGATAGATGCTGGAGAGATATTAAATGTTGCTCAAATAATGAAAGAAACTCATGACGATTTCATTATAACGGGTTCAACAGTTCCTGGACCAGATCCTCATATTCTTCCCTTAGTCAATGTCGGGGCAGAATTAATTTTTATCCATGGAAATACCTCAAAGAATATGGGGGAAGAACTAATAAACTTAGTAGAAGAAATCGCAGATCTAGATATAATTCCTGGATTAGCTTTACATAATCCATTTACTACCTTAAACTATGCCTTGCATAATCTTCCTCAAGTTAATACTTTTTTAGTCCCTTTTAATGAAAAAGGATTATATATGGAAAATAAAGAGCAATTAGAAGCATTAATTGATAACAATACCAAATGTAATTTTATTGGGATGAAAACCTTAGCTGCTGGAAAATTAAGTCCGAATAAAGCATTTGAATATATCTCGTCACATAATATAAGTTCTGTAGCAGTAGGAATAACAGAAAGGGAACAAGCAACCGAAACGATAACAACAGCCCTAAAATATCTAATCTAAAAGGGAATCTTAATTGGAATTTTTTGTCTGTAATTTTATTATAGGAACTATAAAATTTTTAAATTAATTAGTTGATAATTGAATTTATTTTTTGAAAGTAATTCTTAATATTAGTAAGTGGAGATTCGGAAATGGAACAAAAAATCGAAACCATATATAGATCTCTTGAAAAGGATATCTATCAATCAAGAAGATTTCATACTTGACCCTTTTAGTGGAAGTGGTACAACTTTATTAACAGCGAAAGAGTTAGGTATTAATGGAATTGGTTTTGAAACAAATCCATTTTTAGCGTTTACAGCAAAAGTGAAATTAACCGATTTTAATGAAAATGAGATTAAAGAATTAAAAAGGATTCTTAAAAATGTTCAAAATTTAGAATTCGAACCTTCTATAAAACCCCCAAAACTTTCAATTTCCAAGAAACTATTTAGAGAACAACTAAAAACAACCCTAATGATTAAAGAGTATATTCAATCAATAAAAAATACTAAATTGAGAGATTTACTTGCGCTAGCGTTTCTCTGTGTTCTTGAAGATGCGAGTTATGCCAAAAAAGATGGAAATGGATTGAAGTATCCTAAAAGTAAAAAACCGAAAAATATGAAGGATGCTTTCATAAAACAAATCACTCTAATGATTTTGGATCTAAATAATTATTCTAAAAATTCTACAATGACATCATATATCTATAATTGTAAAACGCAAACTGAAAATGATAAAAATTTTAGTCCCATAAGCAAGACTTATTTATTCCATGAAGATTGCCGAAAAATCGATAGAATTTTACAAAATAAGGAAAATGTAAGAAAAAAAGATCTCCTAAATGAGTTTGAACTTAATAGACTTTCTGAATTCAAGGATAAAATATCTTTGATAGTTTTTTCCCCTCCATATATGAATTGTTTTGATTATACTGAAATTTATAAAATTGAGTTATGGTTTGGAGATTTTGTTAAGGAGTATAGCGATTTAAAGGATTTGAGAAGAGACAGTCTTACATCCCATATGAATAAAAGTTTCAAAGATGACGCTTCATATCAAAACCAGTTTACAAAGTATTTCAGTAAATTACTAAAAGAAAAGAACTTATGGAATAAGAAAATTCCTTTAATGGTAAGGGGTTATTTTGGAGACATGTGGATGACTTTGGAGGATTGGACTTAATTTAGGGTTTCAAAAATGTCATATTGAAGTTGCTAGGCATTTAGGAACCAGTTCTCAACAATATAATAAGGTTAATGATCCATCAATTTTACGAGAAAGTCTTATTATCTTAAAGAAATAACATAATCATGTAAAAAGAGAAAAGAACTGTTTACATTTTGAACGAGTAGGAGAAAAATGGAACTCAAGTTAAATCGAATATATCATATGGACTGTCTTGAAGGTTTGAGAAAAATTCAAGATGAATTTATAGATCTAATATTAACATCTCCCCCTTATAATCTTGGAAATGAGCATCATACTGGAGGTTATAGACATCAAACTTATGATGACGATATGGAGGAATTAGAATATCAAAACTGGCAATTAGAGGTTTTAAAAGAATGTTACCGCGTTCTAAAACCCCAAGGATCATTGTTATATAATCATAAAAATCGAATCAAAAATGGAAAGCAAATTACACCATATGAATGGATTTTGAAATCACCCTTCACCATTAAACAAGAAATCGTATGGGTAAATAGATCTCAAAATTTTGATAAGGTGAGATTTTATCCTTGGACTGAGCGAATATATTGGCTCGCTAAAAGTAGTGAAACAGTACTCGAAAATGTGATAAATAAACCAGATGTATTTGATTGGAAAGATTGGAAACCAGTTGGGACAAGAGGTAAATTTAAAAGGGCATTTCCTGTGAAAATGGTGAAAGACTTTCTTAAAGTATTTCATAATGCCGATATTATTCTCGATCCATATATGGGAAGTGGGTCAACGGCTGTAGGATGTAAACAATTAGGGAGAAACTATATTGGATTTGAAATTGAAGAAGAATATGTTGAATTCGCAATTAATCGTTTAAAAAAAGTAAAGAAAACAACAAATTTACGTTTGGACAGTTTTGTGAGATAATTTTAAGTGAACTTTACTGAAAGATATATTAATATGCTTATATTATAATTATATAACAAAAATCTATTCTTAATGAAGTGAAAAAATTGCGAGTTAAATATATAATTATTATAACTCTATTGATTTCATTTATGAGTATTCCTTTGCTTTTTAATACATATATATCACCTAAAGGGAAATCTAACTCGAATTCAGAGATTCCAGATCTAAAACTCAATGCAATAAATTATTCTGATATAACAATTATTTCTGATGATGATTGTAACGGAAAGTATTGGAATAACGGTGACAGTATAGATCCAAGTATTGCAACTGATGAAAATGGAGGAGTACATGTAGTTTGGTCAGATAACACTGATGGTCCATGGGGAACAGATTCGGAAATATTTTATGCTTCATTTACTCCAGGAATAGGGTGGTCGAATGCAACATGTATCTCCGATGGTTACAAGGGAAAATATTGGAATAATGGTTATAGTGGATCTCCAAGTATAGCAGTTGATAAAGATGGGGGAGTACATGTAGTTTGGTATGATTATTCAGTAGGTCCATGGACTGGTGGTTTAGGCGATGCGGAAATATTTTATGCTTCATTTACTCCAGGAATAGGGTGGTCGAATGCAACATGTATTTCTGATGGTTACAACGGAACATATTGGAATAATGGTTATAGTACATGCCCAAGGATAGCAGTTGATAATGTTGGAGGAATACATGTAGTTTGGGAAGATGATACAGTAGGTCCATGGACTGGTGGTGCACACGATTCGGAAATATTTTATGTTTCATTTACTCCTGGGATCGGATGGTCAAATGTAACAGTTATTTCCGATGGATATAAAGGAAAGTATTGGAATTATGGTGACAGTTTTACCCCATCTATAGCTATTGACGAAAATGGAGGAATACATGTAGTTTGGTCAGACAACACTAATGGTCCATGGGGAACGGATTCAGAAATAATGTATGCATCTTTTACTCCAGGAGTAGGCTGGTCGAATGCAACATGTATCTCCGATGGTTACAAGGGAATATATTGGAATAACGGTGACAGTTTGGAACCACGTATTGCAATTGATAATAAAAATAATATCCATGTAGTTTGGTCAGATTATACTAATGGTCCATAGGGAACGGATTCAGAAATTATGTGTACGTGTTTCTCAATACCTTCTTCAGCACCTGTAGAGCTTATTATATCGAACATTGTCATAATTCTTTTACTTATAATGCCCGCCATCCTAAGTATAATAGGAATCATATTGTATATCTCAATTAAAAATAGACAATAATTTCTCAATTTATTTTAGATTTTTACCATATTAAAATTTCTATTTTTAATTTTTAGTTCAATTCCCAACAAATAAATAGATAAGTTGCTTTATTGAAAATATAGATTCAATTGGTTGAAAATTCATGTATTGTCATAATTGTGGATATGAATTAGATAATTCTGCTATTTATTGTGAAAGATGTGGTGTAAAAGTCAAAAAAGAGGAAGCTATCAAATCTTATAGTGAAAAATTGAGCGATTCCGAAGCATTAAGCCGTTATTATGATTTAGAATATGATTTGGAAGAGATGAAGGAAAAATTATCAAAATTACCCTCAAAAGAAGCGCTCTTAAAACGTTTAGATTCATCAAAAGACCAGAAATTACAGCAACTACGACAAGTACAAAATATAATGGAGAAAGAAAAGAAAGATTACCAAGAGTTACTAAAATTTAGTTTTGCTAAAATTAAAGCCAAGTTAAGCGGAGATATTGATGAGAAAAAGAGAAAAGAAAATGCTGAATATCTTAGGGCTTTAGCTAACTATGAACATGTTCAGGAAGAATATAAAGAATTACAAGATAATGTGGAAGATTTAAAAACAGAAATCACTCAATTAAAAAGTTTAGCGGAACGCCAATAGATTCTGAATTTGCTGGAGTAGGATTTAAAAACCATGTATACATTATTTCTGAATCAGTTCCCCATGGACCATTAGTGTTATCTGACCAAACTACATGTACTCCTCCATTTTCATCAGTTGCGATACTTGGG
>JARRLT010000288.1:0-3026 GCA_037386725.1 Promethearchaeota archaeon | reverse complement strand
CTAAATCAAATCTCAACATGGGTCTGGTTTCTATTTTTACTCTACCCACTGAGACAATCCTTCCTTCTCCGTGTTTATTAAAAATTAACACTTTATCACCTCCCTTTAGTTCACTTAAATATTTAGTTCTATATCGATTCGAAAAGGTAGTTTCTCCATTTGGAACTATAATATAGGAAGAAACATCTCCAGCATTTACTCGAAAAGGTCTTGAAGATATAAAGTCTGTTTCAAAAACTTCTGCATGAACTAATACAAATCCTTTAGCTGTACTTCCTACGAGCATTCCTTCTCCTTTATGAAGTAGAGATGTAGTGTCAACACAAACTCGGTCTGCCTCTGGTATGCTTTGGATATCCAAAATCTCAGCAGGATCTAATCTAATTTTCCATTTTGATGATAAAAGTTTCTTAATCTTTCCTATTTCACCTACCTTTTTTGGTTTGAATAAAATCCCATCAACTCCGATTTCAAGTGTTTTCAATAATAACTCTGCTTCATTAATATTCGAAACATGAGCAATCAATTCTGCGTCTAATTTTTGAAAATATGAGATAAGATTTTCGAATGGAATTATTTTCCAATCTGTTGTCTTTATTATTACGAAATCAACAATAGAGTGTTTAGTAATTTCAATAATTTTTTCTTCATCGTCTTTTGACTTTAAGGTGAAGTAGATACCATAATTATAATTTCTATCTTTTTGTAAACTGGATTTAGATAAATCGTCGTAATCCTTGTAAATAAAATTCTTAATTTTCAAATTTTGGTCTTTAGAGTAAAAATTTAATCTTTTATTGACTCTTAAATCCTTAAATGTGTTTTTGGATACTAAAAAATTTAAAAAATCAAGATTGAGAGATTCTTGAATAATTTCCTTGAACTTTTCAGGTTTTTCTTCAAAATCAATAATGATTCGTTTCATTTTTTATCAATAGTTGGACTATTAAAATTATTTTAACTTTTTTTATTTCTATAATATCAAATAATATCTAATCAGCAAATTAAATTTTTAAGTTAGAAAAATCATACTTAATATAGAGAAATAGATTTCAATATAATTTCTATAAGTGAAAATAAAACATGGGCTTAAAGGACAGGCTCTTTCCTAAAAAAGGAAAAGATAAGGACGTTTTTGTTACAAAAGCAAAGAGTCACTTGCGCAAGTTAGATTTAATTAACAGGAATTATAGCAAAAAAGCAAGTATTAGTTATAAAAACGCGAAAATCGCTTTACAAAGAAAAGAAAGACAACGGGCAAAGAACTATTTCGCCCAATTTAAAAGTTATCAAAATAAAGTAGATCGTATGAATGCGATGAAAGCAAGGATTGAACGAAACATTGAAGCAATCGAAGAGGGACAGATTATTGCCCAAACTGGGGATGTATTTGGAGGTATAAGAGACATTCTTGAGGAAATATCAGTAGAAGCATCACCTACAAAAATAGGAGAGATTGCTGAAGAAACTGAAGAATATCGTGAAAGAATAGAAATGTCTGGAGAGTTACTTGCTGGAGATATGGAAATTGACCTTGGGATGGAGGTTACTGATGAGGAATTAGATCAATTAGAGACAGAAATGTTGTTAGACCAAAGTGGAGAGATGCCAGAAGTCCCTTCAGATGAATTAGAATATATACAAGAAACTCCATATGATGAGGAGGAACCTGAGATAAAATCCAAAGAGAAACTTGCAATGGAAATAGAGAAATTAAGAAAAGAATTAAGTGAATAATAAACTACATGTTTTAATTAAATTTAAATCTCTTTTTGGACATTATTTTTTGCTAAAACCATATTTTTCAATTTTAATATCGAAATTTTATAAGCCAATTCTTCTCCAAAAGTGCCCTTTAACGCTCGAAAACCACAATCTGGTTTAATTAGTAAATTTTTTGGACCATATAATTCGATCCCCTTCCTTATCAATTTTTCAATCTCTTTTATTGGTTCAACATAATCCCTTGGATCTTTTGAATTTCGAGATCTTACTTTTGTATCTAATGTCCCCATTGCTAAGATTTTATTTGTTTCCTCCAAATGTTCTCTCTTAAAAATATTAAAATTTTGTTTATTCGTTTGGAATTCATGATCAAGGATGTCAGTATTAGTTTTTAAAAGAAGATCTCTAAGATTGGGACTTAAAGATCCACATACATGGACTGAAGTATACCCTTCGATTCCTTTCAAAGCTTTATTAATCATTTTGATGTAAAATTCTTCATCGTGGAAAAGAGGTCGTCTCCCAATCAAAAGAGACAAGATAGGTTCGTCCATAGAAACTATGTCAAATCCCATTTTACTATAAGCTTTTCCAATTTTACTCATGATAGTTGCAATCTTCTCAACAACCCAAACTTTCATTATTGCTCTTGGTTCCTTAAATAATCGTGGTCTAATTCCATCTGAAAGGTTTTCTCCGAGCAACATTTCAGTAGCTAATGTAATAGGACCCGTTAAACATGCTTTTGTACCGAGAATTCCTTTTTTAATAGTGGGGTTATTAGATAGAAAATTTTGAATGTATTTCCCGTATTCTTGAGCAATAGGATTTATTGGAATTTCAAAATCATCCATTAGAATAAATTTACCTTTGATTTTTTCCATCTCATCTAGGATTTCACTAAGAGGATCTAAAAATTGACTAACCATGTCAATTAATTGGGGATAACATGGAAAATCAATTCCAATATTAACTTGATCTCTGAAAACTCTTTCCATATTTTCATTATTATAGTCCAATGGAAAACTACCAACTACAGTAGTATTTAAATTTCCTAGTTTTTCTTTTAACATTATATAAAATAAAGAAAATAGAAATTTAAATTTTAAACGTTGAGAAAAATAAGATTAGGTATAATATTTCCTCTTATCAAATTGTCTGCCTATTCGTTTTATTATGTATCCTCGTTCTCCTAATTTTTTCATTTAGCAGAGCTATTTACCAATTAGATTTGTATGATGCTTTTTATTTTTAATGGTCAGATATTTACGGTTCAAGTGGAATATTAATTTTATCGAAAT
>JARRLT010000287.1:1193-5323 GCA_037386725.1 Promethearchaeota archaeon | reverse complement strand
TTTGGAAAAGTAATCATATTCATTCAAAATGCTAATTATATGAAAATTGGGGAGTTAAAGAACTTTTCAAATTATTCAAATAAGTATGAATTGATCCTAATTGCGATTGATTTTCTTAATTATAAAGAAAAAATAGAAGGGGAAAAACGATTACTTAAGAAAAAATTGTCCGAGTTCGGTAAAACATATCCCTTTCAAGTCGTTTTTATTGATAACGCAGAGGAGTTGTTTTTCATTATCCAAAGCATTTATGAAAGCGAAAAAAAGAGAAAAGAAAAATCTTAAATCATATAATAAAATTTTTTAAGTTCTTTTTTTAAGATTCTTTTGAACTCTTGTCGATTTTTGTCTATATCAAGTTGGGGGGCTTTATAAATTTGAGATGGAATATAAGTAAAAGGTAGAATGAAATGAGGAACTTCCAATCTTATATCTGGAAATTTAAGTCTTTCTGGATGAATGTTTATTTCCTTCTCGTTGTTTACTTCACTATGACTACTCATGATAAGATTAAGATATAAGAATTTAAAAAGAAAAAATTGGTACTAATCGCTTAAAATCCTTTTTAAATATAGTTTCATAAAATAGCGTTCACTCTTACAATAGTCCAATTTTTCCTGATCCGAGAGAAAGGAACAATTATTGATAATTTCGCATATTTCCTTTATCATTTGAAGTAAAAATTTAGATTGTAATTCTTTATATGTACTTCTATTAAAATATATTACCAAAAGGCGGATGGGGGAATAATAATGGAAAAACAATAATAAACAATATACCGACCACTAGTGAAATGATACCCAATATTAGACCGGCTATTGCTATTCCTCTTTTATCATCTTTGAACATACCTATTGCGCCAGAAATAATTGCTAACACACAAAAAATAATTGCTAACAAAGAAGATATTCCAAAAGTAAGGAAGCCAATTATAGTAAAGAAGCCAATTATCCCAAAAATTAAAGCGATAATTCCGAATGTATTTTTAGCCATATTATTATTTCACGTGTTTTACGACTTATTTTTTTAAAGAGATTTAAATTTTTATGGTTAGATTAAATATTACTCACAAAATTATTTAAAGCTTTATATAAAAAGTTAGATGAGGAAAATTCAGAAATGGTGAAATTGATTAAAGAAAAAGTTTTTGAGGCTTCTGATGTAATAGATGATATTAGAAATCTTTAAGACTTCTTTCAAATCCCATGAATTATTCTTAAGTTCGCGACAAGATTCTATTATCTTTAATTTTTAGACTCTTTTAGGATCTTTTTACATAGATTCATTCCTAAACCTGTCCTTCGATTAAGAGTGTAGTGGCTTTCATTTAAGACTTGAGAAGAAGTATGGTATCCCGCATTAAATAAGATTCTTGCTCTTACTCTTCCTACTTGGTGTAATCGAATCACCAAATCAAATAATTCTTCCTTAATCCCATATTTAACCCTGATTCTAAGAGTTTCGCACATTTCAGCTACTTTTTCCATTTTCTCTTTAATATCTTGTCCACTTGATCCTAAATGAGACGCAATAATTCCTATAAAGGTTATAATCCTTTCAATATTATCCCTTAAGGAATAAAGGTCTCCCGCCATTATTTTATGGAGATCGAGGATATTTTCAATTGGTTCTTCATCTATCCATTCTAAAAGTGGTTGAAAGAACTTATTATTCCTAATTCGTCCTTCTGTTTTGGTAATTTCATAGGCAACCTTCCCCAATTCTTGAAAATCCTCAATAGTTTGGTGTTCAAGGATATATCGGATCATAACTCCCGATTCAGGATATAAGTATAATCGAATGATTAATTTTCCGAATTGCGAACATTTCAATTTTCCATCCTCATTAAGAATTAGGCCTTTCTGCAGTAAGTAACTCAAAATATAATGATCCTTAATAGATCTAGGAATAATATCATTCACATACTTTTGGAGTTTTTCGTTAGGATGATCTAATAAATAAAGTAAGAAGACTGTTATATGATCGCAAAATTCAAACACTAAATCTTGAGTGGCGAAATTATCCGAGATCCCATTAATAAACCCGCAAGAACAATTCACGCCTTTATTGGTATTAAATTCACATTCAAATACCCCATAATTTGTTTTGATGTGTCCCGAAATTATATTTCGATTAATAGAGGAGATCTGAATTTGTAATTGATGTGACCTTATTTTTTGGATTATTTGGGGATTAGAATGAAGTTTTAAAATGTTTTGAGGGGATATCTCTTTAATCATTAGTAATTCTTCAATGGGGATTTTAGCCTTCTCCTTTTCTTGGCTTATACAGTACCAAAAAAAGGTTTTCTTGAAAAATTTAAACAACTCTTCTAAAGTAATCTGTTTCTCTTCAAAAATTCTAAGCAATACTTGTTCTTTTAGGATATTAATACTATTAAGTCCCGACGTAAGATCTTCATATTTTGGAATATAATTCTGATCGAATGCAAAACCTTTAAAAAAATGATCTTCAATCCATGTTCTCTCTTCTACATTGGAAACCAAAATCACTCCATATCCTTTCGTGTCTAATCCAGGGCGTCCCGCTCTCCCAAGCATTTGGAAGACTTCATTAGAAGAAAATGGTTTAAAATAAGAAAACCCATCTCCATTTTCGTAGAATCCTTTAAAGTTTTGGATATTATACCCCGAAGTTACAAAACGTTTGAATTCTTTTAAGATCACCATTCGAGCGGGTGTATTGATCCCAGCTGAAAGAGTGGTAGTACAACATATAACTTTTATTACTCGCTTCCGAAAATTATCTTCAATGATTTTACGTTCTTTTGGAAGTAATCCTGCATGATGGAATGCAATACCGTTCTCAATAATGTTTTGAAGTTGATAATTCCCCCCTCTGATTTCAGATAAGATTTTTCTCAACTTTCTACATTCCTTCCTTTCTTCAGGGATTAAGGTTTTTAAAATAAGATCTTTAAGAGTTGATGCTAATTTCTGCGTAGATTTTCTGGTATTAAGAAATATTAGCAATTGCCCCTCTTTTTTCAAGGTAGATTTAATGTATTTTTTTATAGTGGAATCTTTATTTTGAGAGACTTCGATGTGATAATGTAACGGTACAGGTCGTCTTTCGGATTTAATCAAGGTTGTTTTATTACCCAATGAACTTAGCCAAGAAGTAAAGAATTCGGGATTAGCAATAGTAGCTGAAAGTCCGATAATTTGAGGGGTACCTAAAAACTCATTCAACCTTACAATTAAGGATTCTAATCGTGGACCTCTATTATCATCCCCAATCACATGGATTTCATCAATGATTATCGTAGAAATGTCATAAATCCATTCCTTAGTATAGAAGTTACGAAGAATTGAATCCATTTTCTCGTATGTTGTAACCGTGATATCTGCTTGGCTTAATTTGGAATCATCAATGTCATAATCCCCAATGGATAATTCCACGTTTACTCCGAAGCGAGAATATTTCTTCTTTAGATCATAATATTTTTCGGTGGCTAAAGCTTTAAATGGAACTAAATAGACTGATTTACCGAATTTATGAAAAATATTACTAATCGCACATAATTCTCCGATTAACGTTTTACCGCTTCCCGAAGGAGCACAGATTAAGAATGATTTTCGGAAAAATAATCCCTTTTCAATGGCTTCCTTTTGAATTTCCCTTAGCTCGAAGATCCGAGATTCAAAGAGGACTCGTAATAGCCGCTCATCAGAAAGATATTGAAATATTTCTTCATTTTGCTCCCTTAAATCCTCTATCTTTTCTTCGGATTCAAGATATTTGTTAAGCGTCATTTCTGCTGAAAACCCTCTAAAACGGATTAGCCCATTTTTTCGCTATTTCTGTAAATGTCATAGAGTTACGAAAGATTTCAACGCTTTTTACACATTCTATAGATCGAACTGTTAAATGACTATCTATGTAACATATCATTGCATGAAGGGGATTCCCGTGTAAATGGAGATGTGGATAGGGATAGCACGCTTCGTCAATTAGATTCAAATATTCTTCTCTTTCAATTGAAATCCGGAATGCTTCGCCACAAATCGGACACCTATGAACATTCTTTACATCAATCTTGATCTGTTCTGATATTCTTTTACCTGAAACTATCATAACAAATTAACAACACGGGTTTTATTTAAACA
>JARRLT010000287.1:0-1159 GCA_037386725.1 Promethearchaeota archaeon | reverse complement strand
TAATAGAGATATGAAAAAATTTAATCTAGATTATTTGAAATGAAAAAGGAGCCATTCTAAGATAATCGTATCCAATGACATTTGGAGCAAGGACTTTATCTTTTATGTTTAAAATCCCAGCAAATATGATTTCAAAGGCTAAGTATGAGGCGGTCATATGGACAAAAGGAGCAAAGGAACGATAGGGAATATCTCCATTTATCATTTTATCGAAGTATCCTTTTTCTCTATCATAAATCTCTTGAAAACTGGGAAACTGAATTAATCGTGGAAATAATTCAATGTGGCTTTTAAGGTGCAATCCTTCTAATTCATCAACACTAAATGAGGTAGTATCTAAATTATAACAAGATTCATAATCGATGGATTCAGAAGTAAACCAATAGGCCCATAAGTAAGGGATACCCCACGATTCTATCATCGGGATGTTTTTTTCTCTGCACTTTCTCGCAATAATTATGGAAGCGATTGGATCGTCCAAGGAAAGGGCAACAACCTTTACATCTTTTAAAATATACTCCACATTTTTTGAAGTTATAGATGTATATTTTGTGATGTTTATATTAGGATCAATCTTTGAGAGATAAGACTTCAAGTGATTTACCTTATATTCTCCGAGATTTTCTATGGTACAAAGTTGTCGATTCAAGTTCGATTCATCGTACACGTCTCGATCGCATATACTAATGTTCTGGAATCCCACGCGGACTAATTGATCGGTGAGTGTCCCACCTAATCCTCCAACTCCCATTATCGCAATCTTGCTGGTTCTTAACTGTTCTTGCTCATTTAAAGTCAAATGACCGATATTTCTACTTACCCTTTGCTTGTAATAGTCGGTCCAACCCACATTATGTTCATTCATTCTTATACCCAATTTATGGTGTTTTAAGGTTGATTTTAACGTTCATATATAAAGGAAAAATCCAATTTTGAGATCTATTTTTTCTTTATAAATACTCTTTCTGTAATCCGTTATAACCTCTAATTAAGTGGTATTAAGAATATGCAAGAATTAGAATTACATTTTGAACACAATATAAAGATAAAGGTAACTTCACACCTTCAAAAAATGTGGAGTATATTTTAAAAGATGTAAAGGTTGTTGCCCTTTCCTTGGACGATCCAATCGCTTCCATAATTATTGCGAGAAAGTGCA
>JARRLT010000286.1:0-3380 GCA_037386725.1 Promethearchaeota archaeon | reverse complement strand
TATTGAGCAAAATTTTAAATTAATTTCAGAATATAACGATTTAATTGTTGATATTATAAATATATTTAAGCTCCTTATTCTTGAACTTAAAAAGAACAAAGCTATAAATCTGTTAAAAATTTCGGAGCAATATAAAAAATCAAGTGAAAAGCTAGCTATTAAGGATTTAATTGAGAAATTGCAAAATTCAATAAAGAAGAATCAAAATCGATTAAAATATCTTGAAAAAGATTATATAGAAAAAAAGAATCAATTTGAGAAAATTCAAGAAAAAATTCAGACGAAAAATGAGCAAATCAAAAACTTAGATAATCAAAAGATTAGAGGAACCAAGTGCTTTAGGATTTGATCAGATAGAGATAAACCAAGACCTATCTAACGCTGAGAAAATTCGAGCTTTACAAATTAAGGCACAAGAAATTCAATATGATGCTAATAAATTAAAAAGTAATATAAAACAGGATAAACTTGATCTTGAATCATTCAGACCACAATTCGAGTCAATAGAACATGATTATCTGAAACTTAAAAATGAAATCACTCAAGATCAAGAAAGAATCTTTGAGAAACAAGCTGAATTAAATAACCTCGTAAATGAGAATGAATTAGTAAATGCCTCGCTTATGGCAGACCCTTTAAGGACGCCTAGAGAAGTTAAAGATGAGATTGACGAGCTGGACTCACAAATTCAAAATATAATAGATACGAGAAAATTTACTGAAAATTATTTACCTGAAAATATTCCTTTCTTAATCGAAAAAGTAAGTGATAAACTGAATTTAACCCAAAAATTAAAATTCGATTTAGAAAAAGATGACAATTTGGAAGTCGATTTAATCTTTAAAGCATTTCACAAGATAGAGCAACTTTTAAATGAATTTGAAGTAAAAATCAATCCATTGCTAAGGGAAATTAATCTTAATATTTCATTAAATCTCTCTATTTCGAAAATAACTGATAAATTTTTAATAGAACCTAAATTTCAGCGAAATAAGGAAAAGAAATTAAAATTTAACGATTTAACGACGCCCGAAAAAGTATACATTACCATATGTTTTATAATAGTTATCCAATTAATCAATAATTTAAAGCAGATAATTGTTTCAAACACATTTTTGCCTGAAAAATTTAATAAAAAAGGCTCTATTTTCAGAACAATTAAAAAACTTCTAAATTTAGTTCGGAATGATCAATCTTTTAAAGATATTTCTTTGACTTTTATTATTAAGAATTTTGAGCCCAAAAAAATGATACAGAATTTAAATGTAATCAAAATTAATGAGATTGTAAATTAATTATGGAAAGTGAAATTGTTCAAATAACAAGAAAAATAGCAAATTTAATATTAACTAGTCCTCAAAAAATGATTAGGGAAGACGATCTAAAAACAATTAGTAGAGATTTAAATTTTGAAGAAATTATGAGTGAAGTATATTTAAACCTGCAGAGAGTTGGTTTTGAATTAATTAAAACTAACTTTCTTGGTCAGGGATACTATATTTTAACAACAGATGGGATTGATGATAATATTACTCCAAGCCAATATGGAATTTTGGCTATCATTGCAGCTATAGGTAAAGATTTAGACGAAGTCATTCCAATTAAAGATATTAAAGAAATTTTTGAAGAAATATGGGATACAGATTTAAAATTTTTAATAGATAATGATTATATCCGAAAAAACGAGGAGTTTAGCATTATTAGATTAAGTCCTTTAGGGAAAGCAGCTTTAAAGAATATTTATAATGATCTACAATTGGATAATCTTATAAAAATATTTGAGAATGAAAATTCAGAAAATTAAAAAAGTACCAAAGGATTTTGAAGTCTGAATCCTATTGAGTACCATCTTATCATTTGTAAATCATGAGCTTTTAAGTAGTTTTTAGATATTATTTCTTCCAATTTTAGTATCTAAATAAAATATCGCTAAGCTTATAAGAAAGAAGTGATAATATTTATTTATGCGACTAAATCAAATATCTCCTATCTCAGTTGAGAATGTGGGAGTTAAATCACTTCTTTCTGATGAATATATGTTGACATTTTTTAAAAAGTTTTGTGATGCAATCGTATCTCGCATTTGGAAACAGAAAAAGCCCAAAAATATTCGCTATAGCGATATTGATTTTTTGCGGGTATTCTTCCTCTCGGAAGTTGTTGGCAGGTCTATTCATGAGACAAGTGAGCTACTCAACATTTACTATTTGAGTCATCAAAAGGGAAGACTGAAAATTTTTGCGGACGGAAGGAAGAGACGGTTTGTACCACATCAAACTGAAGTGAATAAATATTTGCGCAAAATTGGGTTAAAACGAGCCCGCAACATCTTGCGTGAATGTCTTTTTGGGCAATTAAAAGATGCAATAAATTTAGAACTCATTTCAAGGAAAGTAAATGTATTAATTGATTTCACGGAGCATCCATATTTCGGAAAGCGTGAGGATTCAATGATAAAAGGTACAAATCGGCAAAAGGGAACAAAGAAAATGCGTCATTATCTCGCATTTTCGCTCCTTTCCCGAGGAGTCCATCTTTACGCAGGATTAGAGCAAGTGGCAACAGGGCAATCTAAGATTCCAATTATTATTGAATTTCTTGATAATTTGTTAGATTTAGGATTTGAATTGAAATATGTATTGATGGATAGGGAATTTTATAGAGCTGAACTTTTGGATGAAATAAAGGGAATGGGAGGAAATGCATTAATTCCAGCAAAACAATATAAGAAAATCAAGCAATTTATAACAGATTATATAGAAGGAAAAGGAAGACGGGTGAGGAAGTACACGTTTTCTAGTGCTGCTGAGGCAAAATGTCGATTTTTTGCCAATGTTTATCTCATAATAAAAGCAAAACGAGGTTTTTCTCTTCAAGGAGTCAAAAGAGACTATCAAAAAGGGAAAATAACCCAAAAGGATGTGTTTCATCGCATTTTCACCATAATGACGACTGAGAAGCCAAAGGGTAAAACAAGCTCTTGGGCATCCCGTACATCATTATTCTATAAGCGGCGATGGTTGATTGAGACCGGATTTTCCGACTTAAATCGAATTAATCGTCGATGGAAATCAAATCTCGATAACGTGCGGTATTTAGACATGTTGGTGCGACTTCTTCTTTATAATTCGTGGAAAATGAATAAAAAGTTACTGAGATTTTCTTTATCTGTCTTAATCGTATTAGTATTTGCATCTCTTGGATTTAGAGGGAATAAGGATGTTAAGAAATTATATAAAACAAACACGAATGATCAGTATAAATATATAGCGATAAACCAAATATTTATGTACATATCCAATAACGGAGATGGTTCCTACAATCCGCAATCCGGTGGCCAGGTGATGGCGGGCGGCGTCATCCAGGGCGGCGAGCACGTC
>JARRLT010000285.1:0-5658 GCA_037386725.1 Promethearchaeota archaeon | reverse complement strand
TATATAGCCCACCTTCACGAGGATTGAAATGAGGGCTGTTGATGAAATTAGTTGTAGATCTTCTGGTTGAAATGAATGTTTGGTCAATAATCCATGAAAAATTTGGACCCTAAAGATTACTAGGTAAATATCTAAATAAAAGAACATAATCCCTAAAATAATTCCAACTAAGAATGAAATAGCACTCTTACGAGAATTATCGTGATGTGGGATTCCTTGATTCGCTGCATCCCTTAAAATGATAATAAGTTCAATCAGAAAGAAATACATAATAGCCTCAATGATTATTGATGATATTAGGATTGTCCATATAGATCTTACAAATATGTTAAAAGCTTCTGAAAGAGAGGTCGCAGTGGACATAGATAAAAGGTTTCCCGCAGTTGCTACTGCCAAAATTATTCCCGCGAAAATTTGAATCCCTGTATATATCCCTATCTGCCTTAGAATTTTTCCTAAGGATTGAGTAAAATTGGTTAATTTTCTGGATTCACTTTTGATTTGAACTTCTGTCATATTATTTAATTTGTGATTTGGATATAAATATTTTTTCCTCTGACAATAATGTAGAACTCCGAGCTTCCCTTATGACTTTTTTATGTTGATTTACTGCTTAAGGAATCTTCTAGATATTAATTTGAACTTTGAGGGAAATAAAAAGCCATGAGTGTTATCATATACCTTTTTTCGTAATATCTCCTCAATAATTCGATTTTCCTCACTACATCTAATTAAGCCTTTAACAAATCATATTTATTTCCAATTTGCTTATCAAATTCTCGCCTAAAAGCGTATTGTCCAGAATACTTCACTTAATCCATCTGATGTCTTGAAATATCCCTTTATGGTTACAATCAGACCTATAAATTCTATGAAACTTAGAAAATCTGTAATCATTCTTAATAAACTTCCCAAAAGCATAAAGGAAAATCCTATAACAAGTAAACGAAATCCCTTAACGATTTTCTTACCGTTCCGAGTATAGATTCTTAATTCTTCGAAATTTGTTTTAAGATAATAGAATCCCGCAATGGATGCAACTATACTGCCCACCTTCATGAGGTTTAAACTGGCATTTATACCGATATTTATTGAAGGAATTTGTTGTAGATCTTCTGATTGAAAAGAAGGATTAATTAATATCCCATGAATCATTTGTAAGAGCCAGTTTATTAGAATAATATCCACAACAATTAAAATGACTCCAAGAATAATTCCAATTGAGAAAGAAAGAGCACTTTTACGATATTTGTCTTCATAAAGGAATACTTGATTCCCTGCGTGCTTTAAAATTATAATAAGTTTAATTATAAAGAAATACATAATAACCTCAAGTATTATTGACATTATTATGAGCGTCCATAAAGATGTTTGAAATTGGTTGAAGATTTCTAACGGAGATGTTGCCCAATGAAACATTGATGAAGTAAATATCGCAGTGAATATTGCCAAAATTATTCCTGCGATAACTTGGACTATTGTATAAATCCCTATCTGCCCTAAAATTTTTCCTAAGGATTGAGAAAAATTAGTTAGTTTAATGGACTCACTTTCGATGTGAACTTCTGTCATATTATTTAATTTGTGATTTGGATATAAATATTTTTCCCTCTGACAATAATGTAGAACCCCGAGCTTCCCTTATGACTTTTTTTATATTATTTTCCTCCTTACGAAGGATTTAGTTTCTTATCGCTGTGGAGCGAGCTTGCCACTTATCCATTAGTTAATTTAAGGTTTTAGAAATCCAAAATACTTAAGAGTAAAAGCTAAAGATTTCAAAAATTAGACAGATACTGAGTTCATAAAGAAAGATAACCAAAAATATGTAATTAGATTCATAGTATCCGGTTTTAAGGAATTTTTCACGAGGATTCTAAATTGAAAGATTTTAAAATGATTCAAGTAATATTTTCATATTGAAGAGATCTAATACAAATGTTCTAATAGGTAATGATTTTATATTAAAACTTACTGTTAGATGTTTAAACGAGAAGTGAATAATGAAGAAAGAATTTAGAATCTTTATGTTGATGCCTTTTGATAATAATTTATCTGAAATATATAAAGAATCTATTAAAAAGCCTTTAGAAGAATTAGGGCATCGAGTTTCAAGGGCAGATGATATCTTTCGATCCACTCCTATTATGGATGATGTTATAAATTCAATTAAGAGAGCAGATATTATAATTGCTGATTTAACGGGGAGAAATCCAAACGTGTTTTATGAATTAGGAAGAGCGCACGAGTAAGGAAAATATGTGATTCAAATAAGTCAGGATGAAATACTTGCCTTTGATACCAGCCATATTAGAACTATTATTTATAATGACGATCTGGAAGGAGCTCAAGAATTAACTGAAAATATTAAAAAATATATAGATTCAATTGAAAGAGAGATAACAATAAATGGAATTCTAGAGAAATTAGAAAATTCTTGGGATTATGCGGATGCAATTAATAATACAAAAGAGCTCTCAGAGTATCAAGAGGAGTTAGTAGAATATCAAATTGAGAGAATAAGAAGAATAATTGAGATCAATGACCAAGTTTCGGAGTCATATGCTATGGTTTTTTTGTTAATCCAATTTTTACAAAATTGTAAATGAGATGATTTGAATGAAAAATAAGAGTTCATTAGCATTAATCTTAATTTTGACCTTTATTTGGTTCTCCACATTTCCAATGATGTCGGTAATTGGTCATTCTTCAGAAGAACCTTTCGTAACAGAATTGATTGCGGGAGGAGGCAATGAAAAATCTGCCATTGATGTAGGAGAAATTCGTGTATGGAATGATGCGGATTATTTATATGTAAAATACGTAATTGATACCGATTTAACCCCAGATAATCCAAGCGATGATGGCGTACCTACACTAATTTATGAATCCCATCTCCACATCGAGGAGCATTTCATGAGTATTCCACAGAAAAATGGCAATCCCATACCAGGTCAGTTTAATTATAAAACTGAACATGATCCGGGAGTTTCTGAATTTACATATGAAATCCCCATAACTTGGGATATTGATACTCAAGTAAGCATCGCAGCTCATGCTTTAGTGCAAAAAATTGGAGGCCTTGATGGTCTTGAATTAGCTTTACCCGATCAAGTGACTATGTCCGTAATATATCCCTACGGCGGAGGACCCGCATATTTTCCTCATACCTATATCAGCGGAGGAACCAATCTTGATGGGGATTATCTTGGCTGGTGTATAGATACGGATAATGTGATTTATCAAAACACTCAATATCAAGCAGATATCTATTCCAGCTATGAAAATCTTCCCGAGGGTTTAGTGGAGTATCCGGAGAATCTTGATCTCGTTAATTGGATCATCAATCAGGAGTATGTAGGTCAACAATCACCCGGATGTTCTGGCATATATACCTATGGAGATGTTCAGAGAGCAATTTGGGAATTAATCGAGGATGTACCATCTACTTCAGGATTGGAAGCGTGGAGTCAATGTAGAGTAAATGAGATTCTCGCTACCGCTTACATAAATGGAGAAGGTTTTGAACCTGACTGTGGAGATGTAATCGCAATAATTCTAGCTCCATTTAATAACCAACAAACACCAATGCAAACAGTAATTGCTCAAGTAACCCTTATAGATGTAAATGTGCCTTGTGACACAATTGACGAGACTGCTTGGGGTGCTGGTTTTGACTTTCCCGGAAAAAACTGGGCAACTTATTTCACTTATGTTATCCAACCCCATGAAGAATTATGGCCTACAGAAGGTACTGCTACCATTGCTTTCGAAGATCTTCCAATAGATGAGGGCAATGATTATGATTATAATGATTTTATCGTAGACATCTCTATTCTTGGACACTATTCTTATCTGGGTCTTTATGAATTGGAAATGACATTTGAAGCCCAAGCAAGAGGGGCGGCGTATCATCATGAACTTCATTTAGATTTTTCAGCAAATACTTTTGAATCAGGAGGAAGTTATCTTATAGAATATTATGAAACTGATGGAAGTTTCATTAGTTCCACTTCAAATAGTTTTGATAATACCTTTGATTTGGATACGATCATCTTCTATGATACATGGTTAGCCTTACCATCAAATTGGGAAGGTTGGGCGGGAAATACGTTTAATGGAAGTGGAATACAAGACGGTAGGATAACAACGGTAAGTATAATATTTGATACCCCAGTTAGCTTAGATCTTAGTTCTTATACTCCCGAATATGTAAATGTACATGGAACGAACTTATTTTTTGACCCCTATTTATATGTGGATGATACAGGTCAAGAGATCCATATTGGGGATCAAAGGCTTATTGTGGTTCCAAGCGACTGGGAATGGCCAAGGGAACAAATGCCAATCTGGAATGTTTATCCTTATAATATTATTTCAAATGAAGGTGTAACTTCCGGAAATCCCCCCACATTTACAACCTATTGGTATACCGAAACTCCAACCGAACAAAAATGGATGCCATTTGTGTAATTCATAATCCAACAAAAATCAAAATACTAATTAATAATTAATCCTTTTTTCTATATTTTATGAATATTAAGATTTTTAAGAGAAAAACAATCTCAATCTTCTTAGAACGTTACGGAACTTTACAAATTTTATCATAACTATACCCAGCTCTTATTAAAAACAGAATGTTTTATTTAATTTTTATCAAGAAACACGCTTGTTTTAATATATTCGGTTAAATAGGATTCAAGGCTGTCATTATCAATTGCTTCTCTAAGTTCTTTTAAATGTTTATTATAACTCTCAATTGAGAACCCACCATATTTCCCATAAACGCCCTCAGATCTAACCACACCAAGGAATACACGGTTTATACCTTTAAAAAATTTATGCTGGATATTCCCATTTCGGATGTTTTCAAAAAGAATCGACATTTTTTTCTCTAAGTTAGTTATATTCTCAAAGAAATTGGTTAACCATGGGATAATTTTCAAATTCTCCCCTTTTCTTATACTCGTTCCTTTAATTTCAAATGCAAAAAGACTATTTCGATGTCGAAATGCAAAGTCAATCTCCTCGAAAGTGGATTTGTAAGTGTCTGGAAATGGAATCTTGAACTCTAAGGGGTCTCTGGGAAACATTTTAACTTGTTCTTTCATCTTAGAATATCTGTGTGAAGGTTTTCTATGAATATTTGTCAATATAATTTTTTCAGGTTGAAATCCATAACTAACCGCTTGATTATAGCACGTATTTTCCATTATTTGCCCTTTTTTAGTATAAAACTCTGGATATCTTTGAAGAGATTCACAATACTTTAAAAAAGCTCTCCAAATTAAAAAAACACCTGAATAGATTTTTCCAAAATGAACATAAAGACATGCATATAAGAATCTATTATAGTCAGAAATGAATTTCTCTGGATTAAAATCCTGAAAATTCGAGGGAAATTCATTATATTTCTTATCGAACGAAAATTCTTGCAGTAATTTCTTCAAAACTTCTGGTGAGAAGTGCGTTTTTAATTTTTGAGTTAAATTATTCCATTGGATCACAAAAATTCTCCTTCCCCTTGCTAATTTAAGCAATTCAGAAAAAAATTTAAACGAATTAGTAATTCTATGGGATTTGGAAGGCAGTTTATCAATATAATAATCCCTTAGAGTTGTAATTACCTCATCAATTACCTTAAAAGACCCAAAATAA
>JARRLT010000284.1:3765-9027 GCA_037386725.1 Promethearchaeota archaeon | reverse complement strand
TTATTTTAATGATTTAGGTCGAATGATTCTTATTTAACTCATAAAATATTATTCTTTAATCGATTAAAAGTTTATATAGTGCTAAATTCAATTTTCTTTTAATTATTTAAATTAAAAAATAATACATGAGGAAAGAAAGAAATAATGACACCAACACCTTCATCATTATTAGCGCTTCAAAATTTAAGGAAATTAAATCCAGAATTTGGATGGTATATAATCCCAATTTTGGCTATTGTACTATATATTTATGGAGTTGAAATAAAAAAAGCTCGTGAAAGTGGGGATTGGAGTACTATATTCTGTGGATTAACTGTTCTGGGTTTAGATTTAATAAACGAAATATGGAACGCATTAATATTCTTTTTTACTAATTATTCTGCATTTTGGACTACTCCAGGAGCTTCAGCCTATAAAATATTAATTGGATGGAATATAGAGATCTTTTTTATGTTTAGTATTGCTGGGATTGTGTTTGCTAAATTTTTACCCAAAGATAAAAGCAAAAAAATTTTGGGAAAGATCCCAAATCGATGGTTTAATGCTACTTTATTTGCTGCTTTTTGTGTTATTGTCGAGATCTGGCTTAATTGGGGAGTGTACCTACATATTTACCCTGCCTTTTTTTATCCTCCATATCATATATATAAAACGCAGCAACAAAAAAGTAGAAATATCCGATGAAAAAAATCAAATTAATACTTTAACAATTCTGAGTAAATTAAAAAGGAAAATTAATTTTAATTAATAATTGGTATGATTTTTCATTAACATAGCATTTTAAGAAAATTAAGAAGTTAATGATATTGAAAATTGAGAATATCAAAGTTAACAAAATTATCGAAATCAAATATATTAATTATCCATTTCAAAAAGTTATTTTTGTTAAAACAAAAGCTAATTTAATAAAATAAATATTTGAAGATAACGCAAATCTATATTCTTATGAAATCTATACAGATAATTGCCAGTATATTAACTTTCTATTAAGCATTTCAAAATCAATAACTATATATAGGCTATTAATTATAATAATTATTGTAAATATTGTAAACTTTTTTTAAATAAACAATTATAAACCAGAATAAAAGTAAAATTGCGAGTTGAAAATACTAGTGGTCGCAATTATCAGTAAAGATCTTTTTCAAAGATCAAAGGATTTTTTTCAAAGTGGTGATATCGCTAATTCGATTGAAACATACGAAAGTCTTATTTCCAAAATTGACCGCAATCGAGACGACTCCACAGAATATATCACATTCCTCGAGAATCTTTTAAAGTATTGTAGAGAAAAGAATCTTCAAGAGGAAGAGGCTCTTGTACTCAGAGCAATGGGTAGAACTTATTCAATCTTTAAAAAATATGTGGAAAGTCTTAAACACCATTGGCAATCTCTAAAAATCCAGAGAAAATTAGGTAAAAACATGGAGATTGCGGAAGGATTGGTTTTTATCGCTCAAGACTTGGAAATAAGTGGTGAATATGATGATGCAATAAAATCCTATCAAGAGGCGCTTGTTCTTTTTCGAAATTTAGGTAAAATAAAGAAAGTAAGAGAAATCGAAAAAGAATTAAAGCGCTTAGAAGAAGTCTCGAGAGAAATAGTTGAAGATGAGTATTTTTTGAGTAAATTTCACATTAATGATGTCTAAAAACTATTTTCTTAAAATATATAATAATAAAAATAAGGAGAAAAGCTCGCGATAAAAAAAGAAAACGAAGTATGAAATAGAGAATAATAATGTTATAGTTTAATTAAATTTACATAATCTATTCTTTTTTCTTTTTTATTCTAACATTTTTCAAAAAATTCGATTCACCAATATCTTCTAATATTTTTCTTTTAACTATATCTTCTAACTTTTTTAAGGAAATGTCTGTTTCTTTACTTATATTTTTAAGGTCTTCATATTCTGGTTTCAAATTTATAATATATTTTTCTCCTTGAACTTCTATGTATGAAATTTTAAATTTGAAATCATATCGAGAATTATGGATGGAAATGTATGAATCTTTTATTTCCCTTTCAACACAGAATCTGTCTAATATAGAAAACCTGACTCCCAAAGTTCCTAATTCTTCCATAATTTTAATGATATTTTGGGAAACTTTTTTTGGTTCACACAAAATTTTAATTATGGAAGAATTAGGAACTTTGGGAGTCTGTTTCTAAAACTGCAATGTTCTGGTGATATTGCTCTAAATCTATATCTGGAACCGGATTATTAAGATTAGTTTGTTCTCCATAATATATTTTTAATATATTTAGAAAATCCTTGAACTCCTTTTCTCCAGTACTATATGCTACTTTATATATCTTCATTTTTGGAGATTTTAGTGTAATATTTAAATTAGTAAGTAATGCTGCTCCAGTGGGGGTAGTGATTTCATTTTCAATCGGTCCTAATTTTACATCTAATTTCGAATTTTCAACGATTTTCATAGTGGCTGGAGCTGGCACAGGAAGGATCCCATGAGCAGTTTTAACCTTTCCTCCGCCCAATGGAAGTTCACTCATATATAAATTACACTTTTGAGAAAAATATCCTATTTCATTTAATGCTTTTGTTACCCCAATAATATCAATTAGGGTGTCAACAGAACTTAATTCATGTAGATGGACTTTTTCAGGTAAATTTTCATGAACTTTCGCTTCAGCGTTAATCAATGAATTTAACACATTTTTAGCGTACTTCGATGTTTCAAGGGAAAACTCCTTATCTTTTAGAAATCTTGCAAGAGATTCTTTTAATTCGTTAACCGTTCTATGATCTTTATTCTCTTTTATTATAATATTTAATTTATTGATTTTTAATTCATGTCTCTTTATCTTTTCCAACTTAATTTGAAGAATAGAAATTCCAGATAAATAGTCTTTTAACTCTTCAAGCTCTTTAAGAATTTTTTTAGGATCATCTGTTAGTTCTAAAAGAGCAGAAAGTAGGATATCTCCTGATATCCCTGAATCTTTTGTATCTAAATATATTACCTTCATGTTTATAACCTTTTTAAGTTATTAGTAATTCATTTATAAAAAATTAATTTAATTTTTACTGTGTTATGGTTTAAAACGTTCATTATTGATTACCTTTTCGATTACTAATAAGCAACTTTCGTCCCAATTCCTTTTTTTGTCAATATATGCTCCACAATAATTACAATAGTCATCTCCTTCAAATTCATTAAAATCGGCTCCCTCTAAATCCCCATTAAGAACTCCTCCGCAATAAAAACAAACACCATCATCGTACCTTTCCAATATTAGATCAATTAACTCAATTTTTTTACCAGCTTTCATAGATTTAAAACCGAATCCTACTATAAATAATTTTTGAGAATAACTAAAAATAATTAAATCTGAATTATTATAATTATATTAATTATTAAATTACTTGTTTAATAGTTAATATTTAACGATTAATTGGTAAAAATAGGTAAAATTAGATAAAATGAGCGAACTTAAAACAACTAAAGCATATCTAACTCAACTGCCAGCAACAATTCTTAAACTTTTAGATGTGGAACCTCCAAAAGAGTTAGTTCCTGGTCCCATAGATTCTATTATTAATTTATATGGAGGGGTTCGTCGAGTTAGTATAAATTTGGTCGATAATTTCGGTCTTTTTGAGATAACTTACTTTAAACCAAAATTTATGATTACTAACAGCGAATTAATGGTTTTACTCTCAACAAAAAATCCCTACACTCTTGGAGTGTTACATCAGATTATGTATGGGGGATTTGATGCAGATCCCAATGGATTTCACTTCCTAAGATATCTAAAACAGTATGGAAAAAAATCTTGTTTTATTGCTCGTAAAAAAGATTTAGAAAGATATGATGGAGGGACTCAATCCATTGCAAAAGAATCAGATATGGCAACTTGGGTTGAATCAGCAAAAGCGATTAATAAATATGACCTCTCCTGGATGCATTATTTGGATTTTGAGAATTTACACAAACAGCAAAGAAGGCTTAAACAGCAACCACCTGAAGATCTTATTGAAAAGCTTATAAATCGTACTGATAAATGGATTTTAAGTAACTATAAACAACTAAGAAGAGGTTCATTGATGATTATTCTTGGAGATCATGGACGATCAAAAATTGATCTCGAATATTCTGGAAAGATCGCTCAATGGCGTGAAGCCAGTGTTCCTATTGCCATCTTTATAAGTAAATAATTAATTTTAATTTAGTTAATATGAGTGAAGATTATAAAAGATTTACAGTTTCACTACCTAAAGACTTGTATAAAGAATTTGAAAGTTTCAGAAAGAGACTAGAAATTTCTAGGTCTGAAGCAATAAGGAAAGCTATGTATTCTTATATGGTAGGTCAAGAAAATATCCCTCAAACTTCTGAAGATGTTGTAGGGTGCATTACTTTAATAATGCATCATGAGCATTTTGACGCTTCTGGTCAACATAATAAAGAACATATCCATGGAGATGAACATAAGTATAAACATGATCATGACTATACTTCTCGACCATTATATGTAAATGTCCAGCAAACAGATTTAATCTTAAAGAATGACATTCAGCATCATTTCACAGAGATAATATCTGCAACAATGCATATCCATTTAGAATTTGAAAAATGTTTAGAAATAATAGCTGTATCAGGTCCAATTCAAAGAATAAAGAAGCTTAAAGAAGATCTACAGAGATTAGAGAGTATAATTTCAATTAATTTGTTTATTATTGATAAAGAGAAATAGTATTTGAAAAAGTCTTATTTTTTAGATTGAAAAAAGAGAAGGAGTAAATTGAATATAATTCTCTCAGGAAAAAAAGAGAAGGTATAATAAGGCGATCGTTTTGAGAATTATATCCAATTAAAATATGGTAACTTAATTGTGTGTGTTTAATAGATTAAAGAAGTTTTTGTTATTTTAAATTGAAGGGGTAGCAAATTTTTTAATTTTTCTAAGAAAAAGAATAAAAGATTTGAAAAAAATACTATTAACTAATTATATGCTCAAAAATGGAAAATTTGCCAAGCAAAAAGAAAAAATTTTAAAGATCTTTTTCTTGGACTGTTTTTCTTCCATTTGCTTTTGCTCTCTCAACTGCTTTATTAAGTACATCGATAATCACGTTGTTGAGAGCATGTCCATCTATTAAATCTCCAGCGGTATTACATCCTTTTGATTTAATGTAATCCCTTATTTTAGATTTAACAAATAGAGTATCTACTTCAGTCGCTTTCTTTTTAGCCATTTTTTATTCCTCCATTTAATTAAATAAATATTTTTTT
>JARRLT010000284.1:0-3690 GCA_037386725.1 Promethearchaeota archaeon | reverse complement strand
AAAAAAACAAAATTAAATATACAGGATTTCTTTTTGATTAAAAAATGGAGAATATTTCTTTAAATGGAGTATGGAAGGGTAAACCAGATTTTAAAAATATTGGAATTGAAAATCAGTGGTTTCGACCAGATAGCTTTGATAAAAGTGATATAAACCTTTTAGATATTAAAATTCCTGGGAGCTTCAATCTTTTAGATGGAATAGAGGTTTTTGAAGGTATTTTTTGGCATTTTTTCGAGTTTGAAATAGTTGGTATTGAAAATGATAATAAGGACTTTTTTCTAAATTTTAAGGCTGCTAATTTTAATACAAAAGTTTGGATGAATGGAAAATTCATTGGAGAACACAATGGTGGATTTACACCATTTCGATTTATTATAAATGACTATATTAACCCTAAAAAGAATTTTCTTGCAGTACGTTCTGATAATCAGAGGAAAAAAGATAGATTACCTGCTTTAGTTTTTGATTGGTTTAATTGGGGTGGGATTTATCGTAATGTGGATCTCCAAATAATGGATAAAAATAGAATTTCAAATATAAAAATTAAAACAAAGTCAATATCACTCAAAGAATGTTCTGTTGAAATATCTATAATGGTTAAAGGAGTTGTATCAATCAATTGGGAGATATTTGAATCTAATGATCTCGATATACTCTATAGAGGAAATCTCACCGATATTTCAGGAGTAATAAATTTTGAAGTAACATTGAAAAATTATAAATTATGGTCCCCAGAAACCCCTAATTTGTATTGTTTTAAAATAACTAAATTAAATCAAGATTCTCATGATTCTTCTATCTATAAGGAGAATTTTGGAATTAGAGAGATTGAGATTAAGGGTAATTATATTTACCTAAATAAAAGAGTGATCCGGTTAAAAGGAGTTAGTTTACATGAGGAATTAATGCCTTATGGTAGGACTATTCCATTTAAAGAAAGAGAAAATGATCTTAAAAGAATGAAATCTCTTGGATTTAACGCATTGAGGACCAGTCATTACTCTCATGATGAAGCATTATTATCTATTGCCGATAAACTTGGATTGTTAATCCTTGAGGAAATTCCAGTTTACTTCCTATGTGACTTTAAAAATCCTAAAACTTTTCGACTTGCCGCAAAAATGGTAAAATCACTTATTGAAAGAGATTTTAATCATCCATCTGTTATTTGGTGGAGTGTAGGGAATGAAATTCCTATAGAAAGGCCTAGAGCAGCACGATTTATCAAGAATTTAATGAAATGGGTTAAAAGATTTGACGATTCTAGGATTGTTACTTATGTGTCTATGAAATTATTTTCTGACTTAACAAGAAGATATGCTGATGTTGCTACGATAAACTTCTATTTTGGATGGTATGTGGGAAGTCCAAGATTGATAAGTTTAATGTTAGATGTTATGAGAACTTCGGCATTTCATAAGCCCTGGATATACACAGAATTTGGAGCAGGAGCAAAATATGGCTATCATGATATTTGGAAAAATCAAACAAAATTTAGTGAAGAACGTCAACTGTATGTTTTAGATCATTCTATTAAAACATTTAACTCTAAAAGTTATTTAGCAGGATGGTTTATATGGATTTATAGGGATTTTAGATCATTAACACGTCAAAATAAATATCAAGAGGGATACAATAGAAAAGGAATTGTAAGTGAAAAGAACGAAACAAAATTGATTTATCACCAACTTCCAAAGATCTTAAATCAAAAAAGAGAATTGGTAAATAGGAATATGGAATCTAAAGGTATCTAAAAATTTAACTAGGAAAAATAAAGATGAATGATATTTTAACATCAAGAGCACCCGTACGAATTCTTGATTTAGGAGGATGGACTGATACATGGTTCTGTAAGAGTGGAGCTGTTCTCAATTTTGCAATTGACCGCTATAGTTATGTAAAACTCATTCCGAATTATAAAAACAAAATCAGAATTAAGTCTGAAAATCTAAATATCCGAACTGAAATGAAGGATTTTAGAAATATTAAATATAATGGAAATTTGGATTTATTAAAAGCAGCTATTAAAAAGCTTCAAGTTAGGGAAGGTTTAGATATAACAGTAAAAACAGAAGTTCATCCTGGAAGTGGAACTGGTACAAGTGCTAGTGTAGCGGTTGCCCTTATTCATGCATTATCGGTGCATCTTGATAAACCACTAAATACATATCAGACTGCGAAATTAGCTCATAAACTCGAAACTGAGGAACTTCACTTAGAAAGTGGTGTTCAAGATCAATTTGCTGCTGCATATGGTGGTATTAATTTTATGAAAGTAGATTATCCTGAAGTTACTTTGACTTCTTTAGAGTTAAAAGATAGTATTATAGAAAAAATAAATAATTGCATTTTATTAGTCTATTTAAATCCCCATAGTTCAAGTGATATACATAAATATGTTTTAAAGAATTTTATTGAAAAAGATAAGAACACTCTTGAAGCTTTTGAAATATTAAGAATGTGTCCATATAAAATGAAAGAAGCACTCTTACATGGAAAAATAGAAAAAATCCCCGAAATTATGAATCTTAATTGGAATGCCCAAAAAAATTTACATCCTCTTGTAACAAATAATCAAATTAAATTATTAGAAAAGATAGTCTTCACTCATGGAGGACTTGGATTCAAATGCAATGGAGCCGGTGGAGGAGGGTCCGCAACTATTTTCACTAATGAGATTCACAAAAAATAACTTAAAACGGTTTTAGCTAAAAATAAATTTGAAGTGATTCCATTTAACTTGGAATTTCAAGGAGTGCATACATTATAAAATGAGTAAATTTTACTATTCTTAATTTCATTGGTGTTTTTATAGAAAGGATAAAAAGATTTTATGTGATTATAGATGATAGATCTTTATCTACTAATTCAGTAGATGATGATAACTTTTGGAATAATAAAATTCATTACATCTTGATTTTTAACAGATACGGTATATGTCTTTTTAGTTTAAATCTATCTAATATTTATAGCATAGATGAGAATCTAATCTCTGCTTTCTGTTCAGCTTTAATTTCATTTTCAGAAGAAATGATAGGAAATAGGGTAAAAACAATTGAAATGGGAGACAAAATATTATCTCTAATTCAGAATGGATGTCTTTTTACTGGAGTACTTCATGAATTTATTCACAGTTCTACTTATGTAGAGACTAAGATCAAACAAATAAATAATATATTCCAAGAATATTTGGAAATAAATAAAGTCAATCAAAGATCACAATATATTCATGATAATCAGCTCAACAATAAAATAAGATTAATAACCTTTCTATTTGTGTAGAATAGTTCTCTACTTTGCTGAATTTTATTAAAAAGTTAATCTCAGCATAATGTAATAACTGTCTCAGCTGGGGAAAAGTAGTAATTTCATTCCGCTTAAAATGAAATTCATATAAGCATTGATGCACTAATTTCCCAAAATCAGATGCTTCAAATTCGTCAGTGCTTTCTTGTTCGCGTAATGACAATATATATTTGGCAAAGTATTGGTACGGACAGTCAACTAGCGTTTGATACTGTGTCGAAGAGATCTTGTTGTGAATTAATTTGTCAGGTGCACTAAACTTTGGCTGTTTTGACTCGAATTCAGAAAAGTGCTTATTGAGCGGTTTTGCTTTAATGCGTGATGCGATTATTTTATCCATCAAACCGTTTTCTAAAGGTGAGCCATAGCACTGCTTGCAAA
>JARRLT010000283.1:0-4166 GCA_037386725.1 Promethearchaeota archaeon | reverse complement strand
ACTTATGACTACGATTCCCTCATCGGTCCCAAATACTATATATTCTTCTCCATTCTCATCAAACTTAACTAATCTGGGATCGGTTACAGGACCTTCTCCAGGATATTCAGTACCATATTTCCATAATAACGAATCAATCTTAGGATCTGAAGAAATTTTGGTAGAATTTGCTTGATTAGCCTTAGTATTTGAACTATCTTGAAGGAAATCATACGGAAAGAAAGTGAAACCAAAATAGGAAAAACTAAATACGAATATAAAAATAAATGTAAGATGCTTTCTATTCATTGAAAATCGACTCTTATTGGATCTATCTGAATTTTTTAATTACTGATTACTTTATGTGATACTAATTTTACGCTCATCCTATTAATACTTATCTGAAATTTTTATATTTAAAGAAAAACATTTATAGTAATTTATTTAAAAGAAATGATTGATAAGAGCATCTAAGTTGTGAAGTTTCTTGTCTAAAGCAGGTGTGGTGTTACGAATATCTGGGCGTTAAAAAACATTGCTAAAGTAACCCAGAGCAAAAAAACTATACTTTTTGTCTTATTTTTCATAGTTTAAAACCCTAGTTTTGATCATTGGTTTAATTTCTTTATTTACTAAAAATTTAAAAACTAATATAAAATGTAGCTCATCTACTATTTAAGGTTTATTCAAATCATAATGACTTTTGTCCTATTCAGTTAATTTTTGAAACGATAGAAAATTTTAAAACTCATAGCACGATTAGTTTAGAATCCATCTTCTTATTATTGGCATACGTGCCACTAAAGGTTAAATATGTTCAATGAATTTCTATTTATAAAAATAGATTATATCTCCCCTCAATTAATTTTTCTTTATAAATAAATGTGGAATATTGATCTTCAAGAAACTAAAAAATAAAATTAAAAATAAAGTCATGAATTCAGCCTCATTTACTGACAAGGAATTCTCTGCTCTTACTTTAACATGGAATTATCTTGATCATATGGAGGATAAGATCGATCAATTAAGAGATGATCCCTCCTATTATGACAGTATCGAAATCTTTTTTGTAGAAGCATTAATAAACATTTATGAAATGCTCCTTCTAATAGATTTTAATAAAGAAAAAGTGAAGAACGTAAGGTCTAAAACAGATGAATTTATCCAAATGTTAAAGCGAAATTCACAAATGTTTTACAAGGAAGATGATAAAGCATTAATAAAGAATCCAACTGAATTGAAGAAGAGATATAATTTAAAATTTGATCGCCAAGAAATTTATCGAGTGATGTATGAAGGTAACAGGCAAAATCCTCTTTTTATTCCAATCAACTTTAAATTCTCGAATTTGACAGATCAAATGGCAACCATCATACTTCTTTTCTATTGTCTTCTATATAAAGTGGAATCCCCTAAGGCCCGAAAAAATTATGAAGATTCGATATGTTATGTTTTTGGAGCGATTGAGACTCTTCTAAGTCTAAATAGTACTAACTTATCTCCAAGAGAGTATGTTGATCATTCCTTAAAAGGAAAAACCATTAAGCAAGCGCTTGATATATCTGAAAAAAAGAGAAAAAAGGAAGAATTTGATCTTTTTGATATAGTAAAGAATTTCAAAATAGAGGATTATGATTTTTAGAGGATTATGATTTTTAGTGAGATTTATTATTGATGATTATTATTGGAGTCGTCTAATCATTCAAATAATAAGGAAGATAGACTTTTTTACAGAGTTTTGCTGCTACTTTAGCCTTTGCTAACTTTTTACTTTCATATCTTTTTGATTCTGCATCATAAAATTTTTCTGGAAGATCTTTTAACACCGTTAATTTAGCTTTATATGAGTATTGGTTTTCTTCATAAATTGGTTTATATTTTACTGAAATTAATGATTTTTCTTCTAATACCTTCAATGCACTTATCGGATCTTTAGGACCATATCCAATTTCTACATAAACTCTTTGAAAGCCTGTTTGATTTTCAATTTCTTCTGGGTTTGCATTATCATTGCATAATATGTAGAAGGGTTTATCTCCATTACTAATCCCAAAATCCCAAGAAGACAAATTTGCTGGAAGAAAATCCCATCTATTTGGATGAACCGCTAATTCTTCGATTTCAATAGCATCTGAATGAATCTCACGGAATTTTTTAATATAATATAGTACTTGTCTTCTTAATTCGTCAACATCTTGGTTTTTACACTCCACAATTAAAAAATTACTTTTACCATCAGTAAATACTAAATCTCCTATTCCTTCATTTGTTCTTCCAGGTATAACTTCCCACTCATAATCATACACAAATTTATATTTATTTAGTAGTTCAAGTCTTTTTTGATCTGGATTCATTATAACTTTCCTAAAAAGGGAAAACTCTTCATTTTCATCCTAATCTTTTCCAATTATAAAGTCTCGAATGATTTTGTCTCTATGCTCTATTTCCTCTTGATTAATCATTTAACCTACTCTTTGAAAATATGATCGAAATATTAAAATAATAATTGAATCTTGTGCTGCTTTAGAGAAAGAATAAGATCTTAAAAATAATTATATCTAAAATTTAAAAGAAAAAAAGAAAAGACGTTACTATAATTTGGAATACCTGCAATCTAGAATTGCATTTAGCCGAAAACTTCTCAAATTAATTTATTGAATCTATAAAACATTGAAAAAGAAATTATAAAAGAATTAAATTAATTTAAAAATTGGTGATAAGAGCATCCAATTCTTGTAATTTCTTTTCTAAAGTAGATGTTTTCAAAAATAAATTATGCGATTCAGTCGAATTTGGTCGAATAGTCTTTATGAAATCTTCCTCCTCCCAGTGTCGCAAATTTCGATATAACTAGGAATTGTCGTATGAAAAAAATAAAAATAGAGTTAGTTGATTTTGATAAATAAATAAGAGAAAATGAGAATGAATTTAGGACCCTTGTTCTTACCATCATATAAAATATAAGGTAGAGATAAGAAGGTATTACTCAAAGTGAGTAATATATAACCAAAAGACAAAAATCCAGGGGGTAGGGTAAGGGTCTCTATCTTCACTTTATATTATTGAAAGATCTGATAAAAACTCTATGGGCTAAATTATCACTTTTAGTATATTAATGAATTAAACATTCCATTTTAAATGAAATAGATTTAAAGTATATTAAATATTGTGCTCTAAATAAAAATTCAAACTATAACGTGTCAATACTGAAATAACATGCGTATCATAAAAATCTCGGATTATGAGAAGGGTTTTTTAGAGAGTATACTAAGATTAAAGGAAATCCGTAACATTGACGAATTAAAAAGAGAAAAAAATAATTTGCAACAGAAAATAGGAGATTTTATGGACTTATAAAAGAAAAACTTCCATTTGCAAGAGAAGTCAATAGAGGGAGTTATATTGTAATTCCCCATTCGATTCTATGGGTAGATAAATGGTACTGTCTCACATTTTCCCTATTAATTGAAAAGACGATAAATTATACGATAACTCATTTTCCTGTATAATTAAGAACCTAAGATAAATAGTATAATATCATACTTCCTTACTAATTAGGAAATCTAAGTGGATTAAAGTTAGTGAAAAAATTTATTTATTTAAAAGGATTGGATTAACTTCAAAATCTTTACACTTACGATTATCATAGTTTATTTCCTTCATTCCTGTAATAGTTTTTGGAATTCTTCCAGATCCATTCTTCCAACATTTACACATTACATAAGATACAGGAATATAATACTTACAGTTCTTACATTTTTGAACATAATTTCTCATAATTAAGGTTTGTAAAGAGTATGGAAATATAAATATATGCTGTTGCTGGTTAATAACACGCTATTATTATGGTAATATTTCACTATTTTTTTCCCTCCGATAATTTTTCTCATATAATCTATGGAGAAAAAAAGCTATTCCCAAGTAACTAATTTCAATAGTTTTTTCCTTTTTATCCTCAGGGTTAGGATAAATTTTTAAGGCAGAAATGCGATTTAATTTCTTTACATATCCATTTATTGCACCTCTAGAATAATTTTTCTTATTTTTTTCTTTCTCAAGAGTTTCTCTAAGTTCTTTTAATGATTTAAACTTCTCTCTTTGACTTATTAATGGATTTTTATCAAAAGTATAATCTTCAGAAAAGAATAATCTAAAGTCTTCAAATTCCCTAAAAAAATAACTTAAGA